>DATDOR010000609.1:0-3206 GCA_035293165.1 Anaerolineales bacterium
AGATTTTGGGGTGTGAGTGGGGTGTACACCCCACTCACACCCCAAAATCTGGCGACCTCCCCGCCGATTCCTAAAGATCCGATACGCGCACTTCCATTATGGGGACAAAGGCGCGGTAGAATCAACGTTGTGAATCCTTCCAGCTTACCTTTCAAACTTTCCCTGCCCAATGTCAAACACATCCTCACCATTGCCAGCGGCAAAGGCGGTGTGGGGAAAACGACCGTTTCCGTCAACCTTGCATTGGCCTTGAGCCAGGCCGGGCAACGGGTTGGCCTGTTCGACGCCGATCTGTATGGGCCAAACGTTCCGATCATGTTGGGCGTCCGGCGGCTTGGGAAAACAAAAGGATATATCCCTGTTGCCCGCCGGGAGCGCGCCGCCTATGTTCCCCCGCTCGAACGTTTCGGTCTCAAAGTGATGTCCATTGGCCTTTTGGTTGGTGAAAAAGACACCCTCCTCCCCGACACACGATTTACCGGGCACATCATCCGCCAGACTTTGCAAGATGTTCAATGGGGCGAACTGGATTATTTGCTCGTGGATTTTCCTCCTGGTTCCGGCGAACCACAGCAGACTCTCCTTAAAACCATCTCATTCGATGGCGTAATCGTCGTCACCACCCCGCAAGACCTTTCCCTCCTGGATGCAGGCCGTTCCCTGGGCCTGTTCCGCCAAAACGGTATTCCGATTCTGGGGCTGGTAGAGAACATGAGTTACCTGATCTGCCCACATTGCGGCGAAAAGGTTGAAGTTTTTCATCGCAGCCCACATGATTGGGCTATCGAAGATGAAGCGGTGATGCTGGGTCGGATCCCGATGGACATTGCGATCAGCCGGGGGATCGACAAAGGCCACCCACTGATGCAGGATTCCCCGGAGGCCGTACAGGCCGCGGCGTTTCGGGAAATTGCGGCCAGGGTGGTGGAGTACTTCAATCATGCGTAAAACCTGGCTTTTGTGGTTCCTCGCCGCATTAATCATCTTTGCCTGCAGCCCGACGAGACAAATTCAAGAATCGGTCGCATTGGCGTTGACCCAAACACAAGCCGCGCGCCCAACCCTGTTCCCCACATTCACCCCACACCCAACGAGAACTCGATTCCCAACGCGCACTCCGTTGGCAGGAGAAACCCTGCTATTGACAGGCACGCCTGCCCCGCCAGGGACCGAATCCCTCCCAGCAGAGGAAACGGCAACCGCGTCCGGGCCGTATCCCCCTCCAGGCGCGACCCCCACCCCTAGCCCTTTGTTTTCAACCCCTATACCAACACCAACAACTGCCTCTGGCGGTTATCCTCCCCCACCGACTGCGAGTGGTGGTTATCCCGCACCACCTTCCGGCACCCCTCCTGCCAGTTCGACGCCAACCCAAACGCCTACGGTTACAATCGATCCACTTTCTACCGTAACGCCAACACCCACAGTGACGATCGATCCACTTTACACGCCCTCCATTACTCCCACACCCACCATTACCCTTTCGCCGACCGTTACTCGGACTCCAAACCCCAATTTTTCCCCTACCGCCTCTCTCACCCCGACCCAGACTCCAAGCCCTACCCGCACGCCGACGCCAACTCGCACGGTCGGCCCATCCCCCACGCCATCGCTAACCCTGACCCCGACTCCCGCGCTGCCCGATTTGACGACCCTGATCATTGACACCGATGATCTCAATATATTGGCCAATTTATGGAATGATCCGCCGGATGATATTACAGATGAATTGATAGATCTGGGCGGCGAAGTATGTGATGTCACGTGCATCGGGCTGGAATGGACTTCGCACGATAACCAGGAAGTACTTGTTTTAACCGCATACCGCACGATTGCGTTTGAGGACGCGTCTCAAGCCGCGTACAGTGCACAGTTTGTGTATCTCGCGCAGGGATTTGAGCTAGAGTCTCTCCCACCAGGAGTGATTCTTCCCTCGCAGACCTGGATCGCATCGAAATGGGGACAGGATTTTGTCATCTTTACTTCGCAAGGTCCGGCAGTGTTGAGTTTCTTCTGGCACGCAGATATTCCGCTGGATGTAGTAGACACGGTGGGTTTGATTGCAGAGTATATGGACGTTCAGGCCGAAATCCTGCGGCTGAACGGGTATATTACGGTGAATCCGAACGCGACCCCATTGCCGTAACCAGCAGGTGCGATGCACTTGAACTGAAGGGAAATTTAGCAGTTTTGTACACCAAGTGCGTCGCACCTTAAGACGATTTCTGAGGAAGGAATTAACGTTTTCGAATATTCACTTGTAAGAGTCCATGCATCTCATTAGAATCAAACTATGCATCTTTCGCGTTTATCACGCCGGGATTTTCTTAAGCTGAGTATGGCTGTGGGGGGATTGGCCGCTATTTCGGGGATTAAAGGTGAAGCTGCTTCGCCAGTAGATTTCAGCGAGTTCTTCCCCGAAGAGCAGGAAGAATGGCTGGCGACGCCCAACCTGGGGAGGGTGGCGAACAAACAAATCAGCCTGTATAGCCTGCCGCGTGACGATGCGCGCATCATCAAACAGCATTACCGCGATGAAGTGTTGAATATTTATGAAGAAATCACCCCCCCGACCGGCCCGGCGTGGAATCCCCTCTGGTATCGCGTGTGGGGGGGATATGTCCACAGTGCGAACGTGCAAAAAGTGAACATCTACCAAAACCCGGTTGTGGAGTCTATTCGTCCAGAAGGGCAACTGGCGGAGATCACTGTACCCTATACCCGCTCTTATCGCTTTGTGCGGAGCGAAGGCTGGTCGCGTCTGTACCGGTTGTATTACAAAACCAACCACTGGGTGACGGGCATGGATGAAGGCCCGGACTCAAACCCCTGGTACCAGCTCACCGACGAGTTGGGTGATACAAAATTTTTTGTTCCCGTCCACCATGTCCGGCTTATCCCGGACGAAGAACTCACCCCCATCTCCCCGAACGTACCATTTGCGGATAAACGGATCGAAGTGGATTTATCGCGCCAGGTCTTGACCGCTTACGAGGGGGACGCGCAAGTGTTTTTTAACAAAATTTCTTCGGGGATCAGTTCCCAGGTTCCAGCAGGCAGCTTGCCAACAGAAACGCCGACCGGCACATTCAATATCCATTCCAAAATGCCCTCGAAACACATGGGCGAAGGGCGACTTACCGATAATTTGGAGGATTATGAATTGGTGGGCGTTCCCTGGACAGCATTCTTCGACGCGCGTGGAT
>DATDOR010000610.1:0-7191 GCA_035293165.1 Anaerolineales bacterium
CCCCACTCACACCCCAAAATCTGGCATTAACCACGGCAAATCCCAAAGAGCCTTTATTTATATTTTGAAGGAGTTTTCAATGGATCTTGGACTTAAAGACAAAGTTGTTCTCGTTACCGCTGCCTCGAAAGGCTTGGGCAAGGCTGCTGCATTAGAATTCGCACGTGAAGGGGCAAAAGTGGTCATGTGTGCTCGTAGTAATGTCCTTGACGCAGCCGCGCAAGAGATTCGCGCCGAGACCGGCGTGGAGGTATTGGCTCTCAAGGCTGATGTCACCAGCCAGGCCGACATTGATCGGGCAGTCAATACTGCACTGGAAAAATTCGGTCAAATTGACATTTTGATCGTTAATTGCGGCGGCCCTCGTCCGGGAGGATTTCTCGATCTGAAACCGGAAGATTGGGAAGCCGCCAGCCATCTAACCCTGATGAGCGCGGTCCGGCTCTGTTACGCAGTCGTCCCACAGATGGTGGAACGAGGTTCGGGCAGCATTGTGACCACACAATCGTATTCGGTAAAACAACCGATTGACAATCTCATCCTTTCCAATTCACTCCGTCTGGCCGTCATTGGACTGATGAAAAGTATGGCAAATGAATTGGGAGGAAAAGGTATTCGAGTTAATTCCATCAATCCGGCCTGGACGTGGACAGAGCGCGTCGAGCAATTGATGAACGACCGGGCAGCGCGCGCGGGCACGTCGGTAGAGGAACAGGCTGCTGGCATTATAAAATCCGTTCCATTAGGACGAATGGGCACGGTGGATGAGTTCGGAAAAGCTATTGCCTGGCTGGCCTCTCCGGCCGCGTCCTTCATCCATGGCCACGCGCTAATGTTCGACGGCGGGGCGATCAAGGCAGTATTATAGGATTATCGCGTTTCTCTTTGTTTGCTTGTAACCGCTCAGGCTCAGAGAGAAGGTTTCCCAATCCCCTTCCCGGCTGAGTAGTTACGTATGCTTTGCGGTAATAATCATGGAGGTTTTATGCGGATAGCAGTCTTTGGCACCGGCGGTGTTGGCGGGTATTTTGGTGGGCTGCTGGCGAATGCTGGACACGAGACACTATTCATCGCACGCGGCGCGCATCTGGATGCGATCCGTCAAAACGGGCTGCGTGTGAGCAGTGTGAACGGGGATTTTACCATTGTCCCCGCGCAGGCAACGGATGATCCGACCGAAATTGGCCCTGTGGATTATGTAATTGTCGCTGTCAAACACTACCATTTGAAAGATACCGTTGGAAATATCCGGCCGTTGGTGGGCGATAACACAACCGTTGTCCCCTTGCTCAATGGGGTGGACGCACACGAAATTCTGGCAGAAACACTCGGAGAAAGACCGGTCGTTGGCGGTTTGTGCAGTATTGTTTCATATATTGAGTCTCCGGGGATGATCCGGCAGGAAAGCAAATTGCGTCGTGTGGTGGTTGGCGAACTGGATCATCAGAAATCAGAGCGAGTCGAGCAATTAGTGCAGGCCTGGGCCGGTACCGGAGCTGAGGCTATTCACGCCCCCGATATTCACGTAGCGCTTTGGACCAAATTTGTGTTTATCACTTCGTTCAGCGGAGTAGGATCCCTGGTGCGGGGGTCCGCTGGGGAGTGGCGGGACGTTCCAGAAACCCGCGCGTTGTATATCGCCGCACTCAGCGAGGTAGAGGCAGTTGCTCGCGCGTGTGGGGTAAATCTCCCAGCAACCGTAGTGGAAAATGCTCTAGCGATGACAGATGACTTCGAATTCGGAGCAACGGCATCCATGCAACGCGATGTAGCTGCGGGGAATCTCTTTGAATTAGACGCATTCAGCGGAAAAATTGTCCAGTTAGGGGAAAAATGGGGAATCCCGACTCCCGTACACCGGACCATGGATGGTCTATTGCGCCCCATCCTGCTCAAAGCGAATGGCTGACCTCCCTTTCTCAAGTTATGGCATATGTCCTGATTCTTAACGGGTCAAATTTCACTATCCACACAGATCGTACATCTTATAATTTGTATTGAGTGGAAGAAAACTGGAGGGAGATGTTTGGGATGAAAAGAAGCTGAGGTGATATTTTGGGAACTTTGTCCGTGATCCGCCAACGCCTTACCATTAACGGTGTTGTCCAGGGGGTGGGCTTCCGCCCATTCGTGTACGGGATGGCGCTGGAACACGCATTGAACGGGTTCGTGGGGAATGACAGTGGTGGGGTGTTTGTCGAAGTCGAAGGCCCGGAGAGCGCGGTGCAAGCCTTTTATTTAGCATTAGTCAATCACCCCCCTCCCCTGGCGCATATCGAAAAAGTAACAGTGAAAACCTTACCTCCTTGCGGAGAGAGTGGTTTCTTCATCGTCCGCAGCGAGGCGCAAGCCATGCGTAACACGCTAATTTCTCCTGATACTTGCGTTTGCGACGCCTGTTTGCAAGAAGTCTTTGACCCGACCAATCGCCGGTATCAATATCCCTTTACGAATTGCACCCACTGCGGCCCCCGGTTTACAGTCATTCGGGACATCCCCTACGATCGCCCTTTAACAACCATGGCTGCGTTTCCAATGTGTCCGGATTGTCAGCGTGAGTATGATGACCCCTTCAATCGCCGTTTTCATGCCCAGCCAAATGCCTGTCCTGTGTGTGGTCCGTATGTTTGGTTGGTGGATGGTGGGTTTGAGTGTGTTGATGGTGTTTTTGGCTACGCGCAGTGTTTGTTATTCAATAACAGGATTATTGCCATCAAGGGATTGGGAGGATTTCATCTGGCGTGTGATGCTACCCGTGATACAGCACTGCAAACATTACGTAAACGTAAAGGTCGGGTGGATAAACCCTTCGCAGTGATGGCCCCTACCCTGGAAGCAGTGCGACAGTTCGCACATGTCTCCCCTGAAGAAGCTGCTCTGCTTACCAGCCGGGAGCGCCCCATCCTTCTTCTACGCAAAAAGCATCCATTTCTACTTTCTACCCTCATTGCCCCAGGGAACAATGCCATTGGCGTCATGCTCCCGTACACCCCCTTGCATTTCTTGTTGTTTACGGAAAATAACAGCCGGCAGTCAGTAGATAATGGACATTGGTCAGTGCACGGCGAACAGAGTAACGCGCCCTTCCTGGCGCTTGTGATGACTTCCGCTAATTATTCCAATGAACCTATCGTTAAAGACAACGACGAGGCATTGGAACGATTAGCGAACCTGGCGGACGCGTTTCTGCTTCATAATCGGGACATTCATGCCCGGTGCGATGATTCTGTTATCCGCCTCCTCTCCCATTCCTCCACCTTGCTCCCACTCCGCCGCTCGCGCGGGTATGCCCCTTTCCCAGTCAAACTCCCTTTCACGCTGCCGCCAACACTGGGAGTGGGTGGTGAATTGAAGGCTACATTCTGCCTGGCGAAGGATGAATATGGGTACATGAGCCAGCACATAGGCGATATGGAAAATGTGGAAACTCTGCAAGCATTTGAGGCTGCCGTAAACCATTTTGAGGCGATTTTTCGCACACAACCCGAACTGCTCGCGTGTGACTTACATCCTGATTATCTCTCTACTCGATGGGCGCTGGAAAACCCGAGTGGGGTGCCAGTCGTACAAGTCCAGCACCATCACGCACACATTGCCAGTGTACTGGCCGAACACAGGTTGAATGGGGACGAGCCGGTGATTGGGTTCAGCTTTGATGGAACGGGGTACGGGACGGATGGGGCAATCTGGGGAGGGGAAGTGTTGGTGGCAAATTATCGCGGATTTGAGCGGGCTACCCATTTGAAATACGTCCCTCTCGTAGGCGGCGATATTTCGGTCAAACGCCCATACCGGATGGCGTTGGCGTATTTGTGGGACGCGGGGGAAAAATGGGATGAGACTCTGCCCTGTGTAGCGGCATGCCCCCCCGCGGAACAGCGTGTGCTCCGTCACCAACTGGAAACCGGTTTTAACTCCGTCCCGACGAGCAGCATAGGCCGGCTGTTTGACGCGGTGGCTGCACTCGCCGGAATCCGGCAGATAGTAACATATGAGGGGCAGGCAGCGATTGAGATGGAAGCCCACGCGACACAAGAAGATGTAGCGCGGTATACTTTTGATATGGATGGCACACAGTTTGACGCAGCCCCCCTCATCCGTGCAGTAGCAGCTGATGTCCGAGCAGGCGTTCCCGCTCCGAATATCGCCACCAAATTTCACCGGACTGTCGCCACGCTCATCGTAGACATCAGCCTTCGTTTACGCCAGCAAACCGGTCTGAACCGGATAGCGTTGAGCGGTGGAGTGTTTCAAAATGTGAAGCTACTCTCCCTGTCTGCGGCTCAGTTGCAGGCGAATGGGTTTGAAATCCTCCTTCACCGTATCGTCCCTCCCAATGACGGCGGACTGGCATTGGGGCAGGTAATGGTTGGGAGGATGAAGTCGGATGGATGAGAGAAGGTGCTAAGTAGTTACCTGCATCCTAATTATTTTGGAGATTAAAGATGTGTTTAGGAATACCTGGTCAAGTTCTGGAAATTTATGAAACCAAGGGCACGCGCATGGGCAAGGTGGATTTCAGCGGTATTCAGAAAGAAGTCTGCCTGGCCTATCTGCCAGAAATCGAAGTGGGAGATTACACGATCATTCATGTCGGGTTTGCCATCACCAGGCTCGATGAGCAGTCTGCCCTGGAAACGCTCGCCCTGTTCCGCGAAATGGGACGGCTGGAGGAGGAACTCCAGCCTGGGGAAGAAATGTCGCATGAAATACCTGGATGAATTCCGCGACCCGGCCCTGGCGGAAAAGCTTCTGCAAGAAATTCGCCAGACAGCTACTCGAAAATGGGTGATGATGGAAGTATGCGGGGGGCAAACCCATTCCATCATCCGAAATGGCATTGACCAACTGCTGCCAGACACCATTGAACTCATTCATGGCCCCGGCTGCCCGGTATGTGTCACGCCCCTGGAGGTGATCGATCAAGCTTTGGCGATTGCCACCCGCCCCGAGGTGATCTTCTGCTCCTTTGGCGATATGCTGCGCGTGCCCGGGAGTGAAAAAGATTTGTTTCGGGTCAAAAGCGAAGGGGCGGATGTCCGAATTGTATACTCACCGCTTGATGCGTTAAAAATTGCCCGCGAAAACCCGGACAGAGAAGTGGTGTTTTTCGGCATCGGGTTCGAGACGACCGCGCCCGCAAACGGGATGGCCGTTTTTCAGGCCCTGCAGCAGGGACTAAAGAATTTTTCGATGCTGGTCTCTCACGCCCTGGTTCCACCCGCCATCGAAGCGATCCTGCAATCACCAACAAACCGGGTACAGGCATTTCTGGCTGCAGGGCATGTATGCAGTGTGATGGGGTACTGGCAGTATATCCCCCTCGCAGAAAAATACCGTGTTCCGATTGTCGTTACGGGGTTCGAACCGCTGGACATTTTAGAGGGTATTCGCCGCGCCGTGCAACAGTTGGAGGCAGGGCGGCATGATGTGGAAAATGCCTACCCACGCGCGGTTCAGTTGAAAGGCAACCAACCTGCTCAAAAAATGCTGGCCGAAGTGTTTGCCGTGAGAGATATGAAGTGGCGCGGAATCGGAGTCATCCCCCAAAGTGGCTGGGAACTGCGTGAGACCTATCGCGATTTTGACGCCGCTGCTCGCTTCCGTGTGGGCGACATCCACACGCAGGAATCTCCCCTTTGCCGAAGCGGGGAGGTGTTGCAAGGACTGATCAAGCCCAATGAGTGTGCTGCGTTTGGCAAAGAATGTAGCCCGCAAACCCCTCTAGGGGCGACCATGGTGTCAAGCGAAGGCGCGTGCGCGGCCTATTTCCAGTATGGCCGGTTCCTCACCCTGGATAAGATTCAGGTTCAGTAACTACTCAGCCTTAGCATGAGCAGTTACTGGGTTCAAATAAGAAGTATCATGAGAACACAATATGACGAACACCCTCAATTTTGAGAATTGGACGTGCCCACTCCCACTGCGCGACCAACCGAATATCATTCTTGGGCATGGAGGGGGCGGGAAACTGTCGTCGGACCTGGTCAAACACCTCTTTTTGCCTGCGTTCCGCAATGAAGTGCTTGAAAGTCTGGGCGACGCGGCCGTCTTCACTCTGAATGGGGCGCGGGTGGCAATGTCCACCGATTCTTTCGTCGTCCGCCCGCTCTTTTTTCCAGGCGGTAATATTGGCGATCTGGCAGTGAACGGCACCGTGAACGATCTGAGCATGAGTGGGGCGCGCCCGGTTTATATCAGTGCAGGTTTTATTCTCGAAGAAGGATTGCCTCTGGAAATGCTGGGATACATCGTCAGCAGCATGGCTGCCGCCGCGAAAATCGCCGGCGTGCAACTCATCACTGGGGACACGAAAGTGGTGGACAAAGGGCATGGCGACGGGGTGTATATCAATACGACTGGGCTTGGGCTGATCCCAAAAGGGGTGGACATCGGCCCGAAAAAAGCTCAACCCGGGGATGTCGTTCTTGTGAGTGGGACGATTGGGGACCACGGGATGGCCATCATGAGTGTGCGCGAGGGGCTGGGATTTGAGACGGCTGATAACAATACGCCCCTTCAGAGTGATACAGCGGCCCTGAACGGGTTGGTCACAGACATGCTGGCAGCCTGCCCCAATATTCACGTCCTTCGCGATCCAACCCGGGGTGGCGTGGCCTCTTCCCTGAATGAAATCGCCCATTCTTCGCAGGTGGGCATTCTGCTAGAGGAATCGAAAATCCCCGTCAACCCGGCGGTGCGTTCTGCGTGCGAACTGCTGGGCATGGATCCGATTTTTGTTGCGAACGAGGGCAAACTACTCGCTATCGTCCCCCCTGGTTGCGAGGAGGCCGTGCTTTCGGCGATGCACCGCCACCCCCTGGGTGCACGAGCGACGACCATTGGGCAGGTCATCTCCCAGCATCCGGGCCTGCTCCTTGTCCGGACAGGGCTTGGGGGGACACGTGTCGTAGCGATGCAGATTGGAGAGCAGCTTCCGCGCATTTGTTGAAATCTGGTAACTACTCAGCCCAGGGTGGAAATTACCCGAAAAAAGGTGGGGGGGTACCCCCCCACCTTTTTTCGGGGGTCCCTCTGCCTAAGCCTGAACAGATACGAAATCTGATTGTTTACGGGGTAAAGGTCCGGTAATATCTTGTGCCGGAAAACACCGCTTGTGTTGCCTTGCCATCAATGATTGCCTCAAAATGAAGTCGTTCGGGGGAGCGTTCATCTTCACCCACGCGGAAG
>DATDOR010000611.1:0-4533 GCA_035293165.1 Anaerolineales bacterium
CAGGGTAAATCCAGAGAATTCCCGAAAAAAAGGGATAGGTGGGGGGTGGCCACCCCCCACCTATCCCTTTTTTTCGGGAATTCTCTGGATTTACCCTGAGCAGTTACAAGTTACTATTGTTGGAGAAAAACCTTTTATTGCGCGAAGTCCCTGCATGGCACAAAGGAGACCCATCATGAACACCATCCGCAAAGCCTATGCCCATGTCAGCGAAGACGAGGTAATGGCTGATGCCGTAAAAGCTACCTGTGCAGTACGCCGTGCGAAAAATCGTTCTTGATACCAATGTTTACCCTGTCTACCTTATCTACCTGCCCCCTTCATAATTTACCGCCTCACCACCGGCAAATATACTGGGAAATTTGGCGCGGCGACCAACTCAACCAACGCGCCGAACGCGGTCAGCGTCTCCACGTTCGTGAAGTTGCAATGCCCGTAGCGTTCCACCGGAAAATGGGCGTAAATGCTGGGGTAAAGAATCTTGTCTTCGTACAGGGGAACATGCCAGTAGGGGACAATTTCGTCTTGCGTCGTGTGTAGGGTAACAACGGGGATGGTAAAGTGTCCGGTGGTCTGGTAATTCGCCTCGATTTCGTCGAGTGCTGCTTGATCGGCGGAAAATCGGGCAATGCCCGCGTTGAGGGCGGTGTCATCTTCCGAGCCTGAATAGACCCGATCCATGTTATCGAATGGCTGCCCGCCCAACACGACGGCAGAATCGTTTGTGCCAAAGACATTGTACCAGAGCAGTCTTTCGACGGTGTTTTGGGTTTGGGAAGCGGGTTCGCCAGGGGTGTAGGGTGCGCCGGTCACGGTCATCAACTGGCTGATGAGGGTGGGCGTCATCGTCAGGGTTTGGTCAATCACAGGTTGAATGACGGTCGCATAATGATTATTCCAATCATCCATCAGCGATTGTGGGATTTGCACCGGACTACCGGGCATCAGACCTGGGAAAAAGTAATCGAACACCGCCCGAAAATCCCCAATGTATTCGATCTGACCCTGGAATTCCCCGTAAGGACCGCACATCGCCATCGCGCCATCGTATACATCGGGATACTTTTCCGCACTCAACGCGGTGATCTGCCCCCCTTCCGACGCTCCAATCAAATACGCCTTGTCCGGTTCACCTTCCTGCATCTCGAAAATGTCTACAGCCTCCAACAGATCATCCATGCCGGGGAGAACGGCTAACCCATTCACGCTGTAACTGGTGGTTACAAATCCATAGCCGAGAAACGTCGCCAGACCGGAGACGAGGGCTGTTTCCTGGGGGATCGCAAGTGGTTCATTCGGGGCGACGTAGCCATGCGCATACACAACGAGGCTACCATTCCAGTTATTGATGTTGTTTGGCATACAAATCCGGTATAGCGCGCCGCTGGGTTGCACGCCATTGCTGCAAATGGCTTCAGGCTCATTTTCTATTGCCTGCGCGTCTGCCGGATAGGGAGTACTGGCAACCATCCAATCAGGAAATGAACCCCGCGAGAAAAGAAGAAAGGACATCAAAAGCGCGTTTACAATACGAAGATTTAGCGACATCTTTTTACTCTCAGAAAATGTGGTTATCAGATTATACGATACACAAATGCCACCGGAATCCTTTTTGACGAATCATCGTTAAAAAGACAACTTATCCTCAAAAGGCCCTCACGTGACTATCTCCGATACTGAGTTAATCCAGCGCGCGCAAAAAGGCGATTCGAAAGCCATAGGAGACCTTTACCTTGCCCACCATGAGCAGACCTACCGTTATATTTGCGCCAAAGTATTTGACCCCGCTTTGGCCGAAGACCTGACGGGAGAGGTGTTTGTCCGTATGGTTACGCGCCTCTCCACCTACCGGGATACCGGCGCGCCTTTCCAGGTGTGGTTGTACCGCATTGCCCGGAATCTGGTCGTGGATCATTTTCGCAAAACCAAACGGGCCTTCTCCGTACCCCTGGAACACGAAGGAGTTCAAGAAGCAACCGCGTTGGTTCGATCCCAAATGGAAGAAAATCCCGCTTCCCTGGTAGAAAGCCAGTTTACGCTGGAACACCTGCAGCAAGCCCTGGCAGAAATGAACACCGAGCAGGCCGAGGTAATCCGGCTGCGGTTCATGGTGGGCTTGCCGATTAAAGACGTGGCCGAACGTCTTCAAAAGACTGTGGCCGCCGTCAAAGCCCTGCAACATCGCGGCGTGCTTGCTTTGAGAGTCATCTTGCAGTAGAGCAATTGGAAAAAACGGAAATGGAAGAAGAAACAATTTTTCAACAAAATCTGGAGCGATTAGAAGCCGGAGAATCGTTAGAAACTGTTCTCGCAGGTCTCTCCGAAGAACAAGCTGCCCGGCTTCGACTGGTGAGGCGGATTCGAACCGTCTCGCAATTCGCCCGCGACCCAAAGATCGTCGCGAGCCAACACCAACACGTCATGCACTTGTGGGACAGGCAAAAGAAAAACTCTCCTATCAAACTCCTGCCCTCTTTTCTCAAATGGGCGGTCCCCGTCGGCCTCCTGCTCCTGGTTTGCATGGCGTTTACCCTGATCACCGGCGGGCTGACCTGGCTTGGCGCCCGGCAGGGTGGAGTCGCGGAAACCACTCCTGGCGGGGAAATCGTCAAAGCTCCAGTCGAAACGTCTGAACCTGCCCCTACCTCATCCTCCAATACCCTCACTCCGTTCGAGACGCCTGTAGCCGGGCAACTCCCAAATGAGGCAACTCCTACCTACGAACCCTTTCCACCACTCGTTGTTCCCGAAAAAACGCCTCCCACCGCCAGCGCCCCTCACGTCGCAGTCTTACAATCCATTCACGGCCTCGTTCAAATCCAACAACCGGATAACTCCTGGCAAAGCGTCGAAGCCGCGGAAATCCAGGCCGGGCAAACCTTCCGCACCTGGGTTTCCTCTAGCGCAACACTCTATTTCTACGATGGCAGCATGGTAACTTTGGGGGCGAACACTCGACTCACCCTCGAAGCCCTAAACGCTCCCAAGGACGGCCCGCGAGAGATCCGATTGTTCCAACCCTACGGGGAAACCCACCACACCGTCGCTCCTGGCGCGCCCGACTCCTATCTGGTACGCACCCCGTCCGCTACTGGCGCGGCCAAAGGCACGACCTTTCAAGTGATCGTCGCGGACGATAAGAGCAGCGCGTTCCGTGTAGAGGAAGGTATCGTAGATGTGAAGGGTAAAAAGAACACCGTCCAACTCTACGCAGGGCAAATGACCTCCGTCGCCCAAAATGATGACCCGGCCGAGCCAGTTTTCTGGATTACGGGGCAGGGTGAAGTCTCGCAAACGGGTGAGGTGTGGGTAATTGGTGGCCTATCCTTCCAAACCCATGCAGGAACCGTCATTATCGGTGCCCCCCAGGTGGGCGACCTGGTCTCTATTCGAGGGCGGCTGTTCCCGGACGGGACGCGCCTTGCGGACCGGATTAACTTACTCGCCCCCTCCTATTCAGACCGGTTCCGGTTGACCGGCGTCGTGGAGAGTATCGGCCAAACGTGGATGGTCTCTGGCCAGGAAATCCAGGTGGACGAAACGACCCAAATTGGCTCAGGGATCACAACCGGCAGCCGGGTGCTTGTGACCGGAGTCATCCGGGAGGGCGGCGTCCTGTTCGCCGTCCAAATTACTCTGCTGGATGAAGAGACCCGGTTTGAATTCACCGGACTGGTCGAACAAATCGAAGGCGACATTTGGACGATTGCCGGAGTCGCCATCGCCACCGACGAAAACACCGAAATCATCGGCGAGCCTGGCGTGGGCGATCTGGTGAAAGTCGAAGGCCGGATTTTGCCCGACGGCGCCTGGCTGGCTGACGAAATCAAGAAAGTTTCCGAGGTCAATCACTTTGAGTTTATTGGGACCGTGCAGTCCATTGACCCCTGGGTCGTCTCTGGAATTTCTTTTGAAGTAGATGATTTCACCCAGATAAGCCCAGGCATTGAGGTTGGCTCCCTGGTCCATGTCGTTGGGATCATTCTCGAAGACGGTACCTGGCTGGCAACCTCTATCGAACTGCTGGACGACGCCAATACGCTGGTCTTTATCGGAATTGTGGACAGCACCGACCCCTGGGTGGTGAACGGCCTTTCTCTTACTACCGATGAAAACACCATCTTCATTGGGGAGATTGTTGAGGGTTCGCTCGTCTGGGTCGAAGTGCTCATTCAACCCGATGGCGCGTGGCTGGTCTTGCGGATGGAATTGATTGAGACCGGGCCTGTAGCCGGCTGTATCGAATTTGCGGATGTCGTCGTCGCCCTTTCCCAGGATGAGATCACCCTGGCGACTGGGCTGGTGATCCCTCGCGCCATTGCCGAAATCGAAGGCGACCTGCAAGTCGGCAGCCAGGTGTTGGTCAAACTGTGTTTTGGCCCGGACAACGTAATAGTTTTTGCCTTGATCCTTGTCGTTGGCGATCCCCTGCCACCGCGACCTACCCCAACCCCCCCGCCAGGCGGTGGGAAAGTGACGATCTGCCACATCCCTCCAGGCAACCCTGGTAACGCCCATACCATCACAGTAGAC
>DATDOR010000612.1:0-3157 GCA_035293165.1 Anaerolineales bacterium
CCGGCTTCGTCCTGGATTACGTGGGCATTTTCGAGAAACTGGAAACCGCCCTCGCCTTCGACAGTGAAGACGTGAAAGACGTACAGCGCGTCGTCACCGATCTGGAACTGCTCAAACAACATTTCGCGGAGCTGATCCGGACCGCGCGGGGGGAATATCTGCCCCTGATCACCGGCCCCACCCCCGACAAAGCCACCGAAAACGTCCTCGCCCACTTCCGCGACGAGACCCCCCGCCAGACATTTTACGCCTTCTACCGGGGACTGGCCGACCTGTATGAAATCCTCTCCCCGGATGCCTTTCTCCGCCCATACATTGATGACTACGACCAGTTGACCCGCATGTACAAACTCCTGCGGGCGGCCTACGATAGCGTATTCGTTGACCGAGAACTGACCCGCAAAACCGCCCGGCTGGTTCAGGAACACACGCAAGGCGGCGCAATCCAGGACAGCCTGGAAGTCTACGAGATCAACGAAAACCTGCTCGAACTGCTCGCCAAAGACGAGACCAGCGACACGGTGAAAGTCTTCAACCTGGTCAAGAGCATCGAACAGCTTGTCGCCGAACAAGCGCGCCAGGCGCCCTACCTGCTTTCCATCGGGGAGCGTGCCGAAGCGATCATCCTCGCCTACCAGCAGCGGCAAAAAGACACTCTCGCCACCCTGGAAGACCTGAAAGCGTTGATTGCCGAAATCAACCAGGCCCGCCGCGAACATGCCCAAAAGGGGCTGAACCCTGCCGCCTTCGCCATCTACTGGATGCTCAATCGAGAAAATGTCACTAACTCGGAACAGGTAGCGGCTGAAATGGACGCCGTGTTCCAAAAATATCCCCACTGGCGACTGAGCGGCCACCAGGAGCGCGATGTGCTGCGCGAACTCTACGGCATTCTCCTCCGCGCCCGTGCCGAGGCGATCAAAGATGGCCGCACCGCCAAAGAAGTGGACGAAATCACCACCCTCGTCAACCAGATCATCAAACTCACCCGCCAAACGGAACCCACTGCATGACCAATGAAAAAAACGGGACGCAACTCGAACCTGCCCTCGAAGACAGCATCCCCCTCGAAGTCTTCAAAACCGAAGTGCGTGCCTGGGCCGAACGGATTGGCGTCACACCGCAACTCCTCACCGTTCGCCCGATGAAACGCAAATGGGCAAGCTGCTCCTCAAAGGGCAACCTGACCTTTGACACTGCCCTTCTTCTTCAATCCGCCGCCTTCCGCCGCAAAGTCATCGTCCACGAACTGCTGCATCTGAAATACCCCAATCATGGGAAGATGTTCAAGGCGATGGAGAGGATGTATTTGACATAAACAAGGGAAATCTATGAGTTCATCTTCAGCGAGGAAGGTAAAGGGACGAAATTCACGCTGAGTTTTCCTGCCTATGAAGCTTATCCGCCCTCGTGAAGGCTGAAAGACAATCTTAGAAGAAGGCAACAGAAGGACTGACCCCTATCCTCTATATTTGCCTTTCGTAAACCCGTGTGATCTCATCGCGCTCCGGGTATGGGAACAGCTGGCGGGTATTTTCCCCCATCTGCCAGACTTGCGGCGGACCCGTCTCGACCCGACCAATCTGCGCGCAGAGAATCCCCTCCCGGTGCAACGCCGCACAAACGGGGGTCACGTCTTCAGGGGGAACGGTAAGAAGCAGCGCGCCTGAAGCAATCGTCGCCAGCGGATCGAGATCGAACACCTGGCACACTCGCCGGGAAAGCTCGGAACAGGGGACGGCCTCCGGCTCCACGACCAAAGAGAGACCGGACGCAATCGCCATTTCCCATAAAGCGGCTGCCAGTCCACCCTCGGTTGGATCATGCATCCCTGTCACGCTGCCCGCCTCACAGGCCACTTGTGCATCACGGACGATGCTGATCCCCGGTTCGTACAGAAAGTTTTGCGCGCGGTGGATGTCTTCCCCACTCAGATGAAGCCCCAACTGTTCCACAAATTCACGGGCGAGGATCGCGGTACCCTCGATGGGCACGCCTTTCGTCAGCAGAATGCGATCTCCGGGCTGGATGCCTTTAGGCGTGACCAGCCGCTCACGCGTCACTTCTCCGATGAGGGTCCCGATGACCAGCGGGCGATCCAACCCGTAAGTGATTTCCGTATGCCCTCCAACGACGGTGATGCCCAAATCCTGGCAAGCCTGGAAGATGTCTCCAGTGATGTGTTCGACCAGTTCCCTGGTGGCTTTGGCCTCTGGGAGCAAGATCGTGGATAAAAACCAACGCGGCCGCGCCCCAGTGGTGGCAATGTCGTTAGCGTTCACCTGGACGGCGTACCATCCAATGGACTCGACAGCGAAGGTGATTGGGTCAGATTTGAGCGCGAGCAACTTGTCGCCCACATCCACAATGGCGCAGTCCATGCCGATGCCAGGCCCCAAAACTACCTGCGGATCAGCAGATGTCTGAGGGAGGAGGCTTTTCAGCAGTTCGGGAGGCAGTTTGCCGAGAGGTAGCATTGTTTCAAGGGTTCCACTTTTTGTAAGGGTAGATAGGTTTATATCGTTTCTCTTTCAGGTTGGCGAAGGGAAAGCTACTTCAGCAGTGGGAGGATATCAAGGCACATACACCGGCGGTTCCATGACCTTCATCTGGCCGTCAATCTTCTTCACCATGTAGGGAAACTGCCAGACGGGCGGCATGTCGGCTTCCGTGGCACCGCAGCAAGGGCCAAATTGGAAGCGAGTGCCATCGTCCCACACGAATTCGATCACGAAACGGAATTCATCGGGAGCGATTTGTTCTTCTTCGACAATGTTGGCAACCAGGAGGCACTGCAACAGGTGACACGCTTCCTCCCAGAACTGGCCTGGATCGGAAGGGGGAGATTCAGGGTTGGGGACGACAACGATATCCAACGGGCCGCCGTAAAGGATCGCAGCCTCTGCGAAGCGTCCTTCGTGCAAGCCGGTGAAAAAGGACAAGAGGGAATTCCTGGCAATTTCCAGATCGGTAGCGCCCACAGGCGGTGTGGCCCAGGCCGGCAAGAGGGGGGCAATCAATGTTGGGGAAGGGGTGGGAGTCTCTTCGGAGAGGGGAGGCAATTGGGCAGCGAATCCCAGACGCAAAATGTCCACTGAATGATCCGCGCGGGAAACCAGCGCGTACAACATCCCGTCCGGGCCAACTGCCAGGTCGC
>DATDOR010000613.1:0-3520 GCA_035293165.1 Anaerolineales bacterium
GGAGGGGAACCCGGTCCGTGGGCAGGGAGGGCTGGGGTGGGACATCGTCGGCGGTAGGAGGTCGGTTGAAATCCCATTCCTGTCCGGGCAGTTTCGATTCCCGGGGCATGTCCCAGGCGGGGTCAATGGTGCGAGCATCACTCCAGGTTTGGGGTGAGGCCCAGCGCAGTTGAGTGTTCATTTCAGGGACAGGGGTATGAGCAAGCAAAGCACGCCGGACGGAGCGAGCCACATCCGCAAAGACCCGATCCCGCTCACGGAAACGGACTTCGGCTTTGGTGGGGTGGACGTTTACATCCACCATTTCTGGCGGGAGTTCGAGGAATAAGACGGCCATCGGAAAACGTCCCACCATGAGCAGGGTGTGGTAGGCCTGAATGAGTGCAGCCGTGAGAGCGGAGTCCTGCACCCACCGGCCATTGACGAAAAATGTAATTTCACTGCGATTGGAACGGGTCAGGCTGGTTGGGCTGGTGAATCCGGTCAGATGAAAATCTTCGTAAGCGGCGTCCACTTCGAGCATGTGCCGGGCGGTGTCCGTCCCATACAGGATACCGAGCACCTCGCGGCGGTTGCCGTTGCCAGATGTTTGTAAGGAGATGCGCCCGTCCTGGCGAAGTTGAAAGCGGACGTGGGGATAGGCGAGCGCGTATCGGGTAACGAGGGCATCTATCTGGCGGCGTTCGGTTGTATCGGCTTTGAGAAACTTGAGGCGGGCGGGGACGTTGTAGAAGAGATTTTCGACGCGGACGACAGTACCCTGGGGTGCGCCGACTGGCTCAGGCGGGGATGGATGGCCGCCTTCTACATGAATACGTGCTCCCATCGGGTGTTCAGGAGGGGCGGTGGTAATGGTCAACCGGGAGATTGACCCCATAGAGGCAAGGGCCTCCCCCCGAAAGCCCAGGGTTGTGATATGAAACAAGTCGGTAGCGGCAATAAGTTTGCTTGTGGCGTGGCGTTCAACAGCCAGGGGAAGTTCGGTGGGAGGAATTCCCTGGCCATTATCCGCTACTTCGATCAAGCGCTTACCGGCCCCTTCAACCGTGATAGCGATATTTGTAGCACCGGCATCAAGAGAGTTTTCCAGCAGTTCCTTAACGACCGAAGCGGGCCGCTCGACAACTTCTCCGGCGGCAATTTGAGAAGCAATTTCGGGGGAGAGGATGCGGATGGGCATTATAAATTGTCTTCACCCGCCATTACACTTTCCACCAATTTTCCATAGTCCTCCGCCCCATAACTGGTTGGTGCATATTCGAAGATGGTTTTGAACTGGCCGGGAGCCTCCGCAAGTTTGACGTTTTCTCGAATAGGGTCCGTGATGTATTGGGGAAAACGTCGTTGGAGCGAACTGAGGATTTCACGATCCATCCGGCGACGGGAGTCATAAAAGGTGGGGATAATATGTGCTAACCGAACTCCGTGATCGGGAATCTTGCTTATTTCCTTGAGTGTTCTGCTGACTTGAACAAAGCCGACAACAGCCATATGAGTGGTCTTAACAGGGACAACCAGTTCTTGAATGTAAAGTAGTCCGCTTTCACTCATCAGGCTTGCAGAAGGAGAGTAGTCCACAAGGATATAGTCATAATCTTTCAAAGTATAGAGTCGCTCCTGCAATACGCGTTTTGCAATTTTGTCGTCGTTCAACCGCCAAAGATAGCCTTGCGCTTGCAGGATCGTTTTGTCGCTGGGGAGAATGTCCAGGTTCGGGCGCACTTTTTGGACGCACTTCTCAGCCGGAATATCCCCAAGAATAAGGTGATAAAGTGTGTATTGGAATTTTGCCCCAAAATAAACCGCTACACTTCCCTGTGCATCCAGATCGACGCATAAAACGCGCTTTCCACGGTTTGCCAACCCTGCAGCCAGATTGACAACCGTTGTAGTCTTCCCCGTCCCTCCCTTGAAATTGAGTACGCCGATAATCCTGGTCAAAGTTCGTGCTCCAATTGGTTATATTCCTCTCAATTGTAGCATGATCCCATTTCCCGTATTCGCACTTTCCATTTCATCCTATTCCCATTTAGGTGGGGTGGACTTGGAAATGGTTTCTCAATGAAAGCTTATCTCGGCAAGTCCACCCTACCTGCCCCTGTTCTTTGAAAAGATAAGAAAATTCCCTAAAAAACAAAACTCCGGGAGTGACCATTCCCGGAGTTTCAATTCAATCAGAAATCGGGTTATTTGGCAGCCGCATACAACCGGGCAACTTCTGGCCAGTTGACGACGTTCCACCACGCGGCGATGTAGTCCGGGCGGCGGTTTTGGTATTTCAGATAATAAGCATGTTCCCAAACGTCCACACCAAGAATGGGGGTATCGCCCTGCATAAGGGGGCTGTCCTGGTTAGCAGTGCTATAAGCATCCAGACTGCCATCTTTCCTGACCACCAGCCATGACCAACCGCTGCCAAACCGGGTTACACCGTTTTTGGTGAAGGTTTCTTTGAACGCGGCAAAACTACCAAATTTGGCAGCGATGGCAGCAGCTAAATCACCAGTGGGTTCGCCGCCGCCATTCGGCCCCATGATCGTCCAAAAAAGGCTGTGATTCTGATGTCCACCACCATTATTTTGCACAGCCGCTTTCTTATCGGCCGGGACTCTATCCATGTTCCCAAGGATGGCTTCGATGCTCATGGATTCCAGTTCGGCGCCGGCAATGGCCGCGTTGAGGTTGGTCACATAAGCATTGTGGTGTTTGCCGTGATGGATTTCCATCGTGCGAGCGTCAATGTGAGGTTCTAACGCGTTGGACGCGTAGGGGAGGGGGGGTAACGTAAATGCCATAGGTTTCGCTCCTTTTTTGAAATTATGAAGTAGACAGGTACAAAAGCATGTACAGGTTCATTCGGCCTTCCTGTCTACTTGTTCAGTTGTGTACTCTCCTAAGTATACCCGTTTCCGGGCGTAATGGGCTAGATGAAGGATCGAAATTGCGGGCTATCCGCCACCGCTCACTCCCTCTGCCAGTCCGCCTTCCGTCAGTTTACGCAGATCGCCCAAGGCGCGGGTGACCTCTCCCGCAGTCACAAGCCGGTCTTCGCTGACATGCCTCAACTCGCCTGCATTGGCTTTTTCCACTGCAACTTCGCCGACCGTCAGGTTACGAGCAAGCGATTCTTTTACCAGAGCTGCGCCCGCCAGATAGCCAATGAGCGGGTTGAGCGCGGTGATAATAATCGCATTCCGCGCCAGCCAGCCCTCGGCCTTATCGCGGTTGGCCTTCAACCCGCGCACACACTTCTCCGTGAATGCGTTTACCGCCCCGATCATCACCTGCATCATCTCGAACAGGTCATGAGCAATGACAGGCATCATCACATTCAATTCCAACTGCCCTGCCTGAGCGGCGAGCGAGACCGTCAAATCACATCCCTGGACGTGGAACATGGCCTGGTTAAGCATCTCGGCCAGAACGGGGTTGACTTTGCCCGGCATGATGCTGGAACCAGGTTGTACGGTTGGGAGCTGAATTTCATCCAGGCCTGTGGATGGGCCGGAGGAAAGCAGAC
>DATDOR010000614.1:0-8373 GCA_035293165.1 Anaerolineales bacterium
CGCTTTCAGACGTGGTTCGAACGCGGCCGCGCGGGGGGCATAATACCCGCCCATACTGACGCCCACCGTCCCCACCCGGTTGAAATCAAGATCGGTTCGGTCGGAAATTGTGTTCAACATCGCCGTCACAGCCACTTCATAATCCGCACGGATATAGGTGTGATAACCTGTCTCTCCCTGGCCAGGGCCTTCAAGGGAGAGAGTCGCCATACCCCGGTGGAGAAACATGTTTTCCCAATGGAAAAATTCTTCTTTGGTGGAATCCAGGCCAGGCAGCAGGAAGACGAGCGAGGGTTGATCCACCCCTGCCGGACGGCGGAGGTTACCCACCATCTGCGCTCCGTCCAGGGTGGTTTCGATCCGTTCGGCAGTGGGGTCAAGATGGCGGTGGGCAGCGTAGAGGGCAGCGACAGCTTTGTCTGCAGCAATGTGGTATTTGTCCATATCCACCATCCAGACAAATTTGGCGAAGTGATAACACAGCGCGGCGCGCACCCACGCTTCCCCCGCGCTGAGGGTGCGGCTTTTCGATTCGGCTTCGCGGGCGAGGCCGGCGTGCATGTCGCCGGTCGCACACCAGGCGTCGAGCCATTCATCCCACTTTTCGATCTTGGCAGTGGTGTTGATGAAATCGTTGTAATCCACTCCTTGCGAGGTGAAACGGGGTGCCCAGTTAGTGATGGCGGCTTGTACTCTGGCATCTGGCATAGTATACCTTCTCTAGTAATCGGATTCACGGTTGCCATACAGGATTGAAATCATCCTGAAGGCCATCTGTGAGCGGACTTTGACCGGTGCCATCCACGTTCATGATGTAGATTGTCTTTTTTCCGTCTCGATCGGTTTCGAAAATTATTTTCGTACCATCCGAAGACCAGCTTGGAGCAAAATCATTTGCCGAATTTTGAGTCAGGCGGGCTTGTTCTGAGCCATCCGAATTCATGACGTAGATTTCGAGGTTGCCATCCCTATCGGAAAAGAAGGCGATTTTCGTTCCGTCGGGAGACCAGGCAGGAGACCAATCGCTGGCCGGATTGTGCGTTAGCCGGGTCTGGCCGGTTCCATCTATGTTCATCGCATAGATGTTGTAGTTCCCATCGCGAGCGGAAACAAAAGCAATCCGCTTCTCGCTGACTTCCGCATTCGTCAAAACCGCAGTCTCCTGCGATACAGTAGGATTACAGGCACCCACAATCGAAGTAAAAATCAGCAAGATAAAAGCGAAGAGAGAACTTTTTCTCCAAATCACGGCTTGGATATCACCTCTTCTAATCGGATGCCCTGATCACTTAAGATCACCCAGGCGGCATTTCGACCTGGGCCGCCTGAAACCGACCCACCGGGGTGGGTTGTCGCGCCCGTCTGGTACAGGCCAGGGATCGGCATCCGGTGAGAGGCCCAACCCGGAACGGGACGCATCATCCCCGATTGAGACGGGCTGAGGTCGCCACCGTGACAGCTTCCGTGCCAGTTGTGAGCATTGCGGCGTTCCAGGTCAACGGGGCTTTCCACATCGTGGGCTAGGATGACAGCATCAGTCAGGTTGGGGGTAAATTTTCGTAGGTAGTCAAGGTTGCGTTGGGCGACTTCTTCTTTGATGTCATCCCAACGCGCCGGGCCGCCGTCCGCGAGATCGTAGGGGAAGAAAGAAAGGATTTTGAGGGTGTGTTTTCCTTCCGGGGCGCGGGAGGGGTCAGCAACGGTGGAGCAGACCACGAGCAGGGAGGGATCATCCTGGTGGACAAGGCCGCGTCGAATGTCGTTCATCAGGCGGAGGGCATTGTCCACGCTACCCATGGTTCCAGCGGCGGCCGCAGGCAGGCGTTCATTCCCGATAGAGTACAAGGGTGGTTCCGAAAGGGCATAATGGGTCGCAAACAGGGTAAAACCCGGCTGCCATTGTTCAGTCCCTCTCACAAAAATATCGCCCCAGGCTTCAGCGGGAGCCATTTCAACCAGGTGTTTAATGTGGATCGTGGAAATGACCCCTTTCGAGGCGCGGTATTGCTCCCCATCCACAGTGGCCACACCCGTACAGCGTCCCCCCTCCAGAAT
Source organism: Anaerolineales bacterium (assembly GCA_035293165.1). Classification (GTDB taxonomy): domain Bacteria; phylum Chloroflexota; class Anaerolineae; order Anaerolineales; family JABWBV01; genus JABWBV01. Next base: position 2,056 of record DATDOR010000614.1, read on the forward strand.
AAGCTTGATGGCGCGTTTGCCGGTCAGTACCGTACCCTCGTGATCTTCAATCAGTGCGACCAATGCTTTGGGAAGTGAGCCGGACCCGCCTACGGGAACCGTCCAGGATGAATACTGCCGCCCGTTTGCGACGGCATAAGCCAGGCGCCCGGTGTTGGGCCGGTCAACGGGCTGGACGGTCATAAAGGCCATCCAAAGCATAAAGGCTTTGACGCGTTCATCGGTGAAATATTCGTTGATGATTTCGAGCGCGCTTTGTTTGTAGCGGCGCACCCAGAGCGGGCCATCGGGCTGTTTCATCAATTCGTCGTCGAGGGACGGGCCAAATCCAACCGGAGTATAGCGGTTGCGGCCAAAGACTTTTTTGACGGCGTCGTATTCCAGGATCAAACGACGGTAGGCATCCCCGTCGCGAGGGTTGAATTTGGCAAACTCTTCGATCGTGCGGTCAAGGTCGAGCCAGACGGTGAGGCTTGTCCCGTCATCGAACGGCATGGTGACAACCGGGTCGGGGAAGAGATATTTCAAGCCGTACTGGTCGAGACCGAGTTCGTTGTCCCGGATGGTCGGACTGCTTTGAATGAGGACGTGTGCGCTGGAGCAGGAGTCGTGCCAGAAACCAGGGAGGGTGAGTTCTTCGGTGATGGTATCGCCACCGATGATGTCGCGGGCTTCCAGGACAAGGACGCGGAATCCCGCTTTGGCAAGGTAAGCGGCACAGATCAGGCTGTTATGGCCGCCACCGGCGATGAGGAAGTCAGGAGAAGGGTTCATAGGTGTCGGGTGTCAGGTATCAGGTATCAGGTTGGGGATGGCCTGAAACTCAGGCGCTGCGACTCCACGTTCATATGTCGTTATCGACAACCCAAATGGTATCAACGGGCGGGGGTGCCCAAAACTCAATGAAGGTGAAGTTTGCGGCGGTGTCGTTTTCAAACCAGTGGAGCTCTTCAGGCTTGACGACGGCAACCATGCCGGGTTTAAGCCGGTAGCCGCCCCCGTCCGCGAAAATACATCCTTCCCCTTCCAGGACATAAAAAAGGTGGTAGCAACCGATATGGTAGTGCCTGGCGCAGGTATCGCCGGGATGGTAGATGATGCGGTCAGCTTTGAGGGCGGTCGCGCCAACGGGGACGTTGTCCGTGATCAGGTCGAGCCGGTCGCGGGTGTCGCGGGTGGAGTGGAAGTGGGGGAGGTTGGATTTATGGAAGACTTTGGCCATAATTTTGACTCCAAGTGACAGTCACCTTAAAGGTGACTGTCACTTATACAACAAACGTGTGACATTGCCGCTCAATATTTTTTCTTCGTCGTCAGATGACAGGTTCAGAGAACGGACAATTGCAGCAGGGTGAGCGTCACCCATGTCGAAGGGGTAATCAGAGCCGACGACGACATGATCGGGGCCAGCAAATTGAATGAGTTCGCGTAACACGTCGGGGTCGTGGACCAGGGTGTCCAAGTAAAAGCGTTTTAGCGACTCGATAGGAGTTTCGTGCAGGCGGGATTTTGCCTGAGGTTGGAAGCTGTGGGCGTGCTGCAGCCGCCCCCGCAGGGACAGGATCGCGCCCCCGCCATGTGCGAGGAGCACTTTCAGCCGGGGATGGGTTTCCATCACGCCGGACAAGATCATGTGTGCAGCAGTAATCGTGGTTTCGAGCGGGTTGCCGACGGCGTTCCATAGATAGTAGTCGTTGAAGACCGGGGCGTCAAACCCGCGCGTGGTAGGGTGGATGAAGACAAGTGCGCCGGTAGCTTCGGCGGCGTCCCAAAAGGGTCGGAAACGGTCATCGCCAAGGTAGACGTTATTGACACTCGCGGCGATTTCGACCCCTTGCAAGCCGGGGGTTTGCATGACCTGTTCGAGTTCGCGGGCGGCGAGTTCCGGGTCTTGCAGGGGAACGGTTCCGAGCGCGCTGATCTGGGTATATTGCTGTGCCAGCCGGGAAAGGCTCTCGTTTTGCACTCGGCTAATATCCAGCCCCTCTTGAGGCGGAGTTTGATAGCGGAGGAGATTGACCCAGGGGCAGAGGGCGAAGCGGTCAACACCAGCGTTCGCCTGTGCTTCGAGAATTTTTTCAATATGGATGAACTCGAAGATGGCGGACTTGATCACTTTCCCGGCGAATTCGATGACTTGCTGGCCGTTTTCCCAGTGGACGTAGGGTTGCCAGCCGCCCGCATCTCGCGATGGGCGGGTGACTTCAGGAACGATGATGTGGGCGTGAGTGTCAATGACCATAAGCTAGAATAATATCAAAATCAATGAGCCAATAATGATCAGGCCCGATCCCATCCAAATTTGAAGGGTGACATTTTCCACATCTCGTCCGCTTACCAGAGGTGAAAGCCAATTGACAACAGGGACAGAGACCAGACTGAGGGCAAGGACGATGGCAACCTGGGTCAGGTCGAGGGCAATCCACCGTGCCCAGGTGGACAATCCGACGAGAATCGCGGCAATGATTTTTATCGTTGTGGCGTCCATTATCATTGTGACGGAAAATCCCTGCACTCGCCGGATTAATAAAATGACGCCATACACGATTGCACTGGCCGTAATCCCCACGGTCACGCCAAGAATAGGTGAGGGGAGTTCAGCCAGTCCCCACCGGATGAAGATCGGGCTGATAGACCAGCATATTGCCGCAGCCAATCCCTGCCAAACGGAGCGGAGGCCATGCACCTCCACGCCAGGTGCATTATTGCCCAGTTTCGCCGAGTTGACCAGGTAGACGCCGCCAACGATAATGAAAATGCCCAATACGGTGAGCCAGGTTGGGAATTCGGAGAGGGTCAGCGCGGCAACCGCCCCGGAGAACAAAGGGGTGGTTCCGATCAGCGAACTGGTGCGCGCCGCGCCGATGCGTTTCTGGCTTGCGTTCAAAAACGTCCAGCCGATGAGGAAGTGAAAGAACCCTGCCAGGCTGAAGTTGAGCCAGGTAAGCCAATTTGCAACGAGAAGTGCCTGGACATCCTGGGTGATGAGGGAAATCGAGACGAGCAGAATGGCGCTGACAAACAACTGCAAAAAGGTTGAAACGAAAACGTCCATCCCGCGCACAGCCTGGCGATTGAAGGCCTGGAATACACCAAACCCGATTCCGGCAGCGAGAGACCACAGCGCGCCAATCATTGGTTAGCTTACTAATGTGCCGCCCAAATACAATTGGGCGACCCGAGGGTCGTTGAGCAGGGTGTTCGCGGGGCCTTCGAGGCGTTCACGGCCCAATTCGAGGACATACGCCCGGTCGGAAATCGCGAGCCCACTTTTGGCGTTTTGCTCCACCATGAGGATGGTCATCCCGCGCTCGTCTTTGAGACGTTTGATCGTTTCAAAAACTATTTTGGCCGTTTTTGGAGCCAGGCCGAGCGAGGGTTCGTCCAGGAGCATCATGCGGGGTTCGAGCATCAGTGCCCGGCCCACTTCCAGGATTTTCTGCTGCCCGCCGCTGAAGTTACCCGCATTCTCATTCCGGCGTTCTGCCAGCAGTGGGAACATTTCAAATACCGCCTCCAGCCGTTTTTTGCGAACCCTGCGGTTTTTTTCGATGTATGCACCCACGAGCAGGTTTTCAAGCACGGTCATTGCCGGGAAGGAACTATGCCCTTGCGGGACGTGAGCAATGCCCTGTTGAAGAATCTGATCAGGGCGCAGTCCCGCAAGGTTTACCCTATCGAAATGAATGCTCCCTTCGGTCGGCTTCAACAATCCCGAAATAGTTCGCAATACGGTAGATTTGCCTGCTCCGTTTGGCCCAATGAGGCAGACGAGTTCTCCTGTATCAATGTGCAAGTTGATGCCCTGGAGGACATTCACTCCCGGCAGATATCCCGCGACGAGGTTGTTGATTTCAAAAATCATGGTCAATCAACCCCCCAAATATGCGTCTAATACGACGGGGTCATTCTGGACCACCGATGGGGAGCCTTCGGCGATTTTCTGGCCTTGATCCAGCACCAGGACATGATCGCACAATTCCATCACAACACCCATGTTGTGTTCAACGACCAAAAAGGTGACGCCTTCCTCGTTCAGACTGCGGATCAAATCCATGATGAAACGGATCATCGTCGGGTTTACGCCACCCGCGGGTTCGTCGAGCAGGACGATTTCCGGTTCTGCCATTAAGATTGCTGCGAATTCGAGCAGCTTTTGTTGCCCGAACGATAATTTCTGGGCAGGTTCATCCTTGAGATGATCCAACCCCACACGGGTAAGCAAGCCCATTGCCCGTTCTTCTTCCTCGCGGTGCATCCCCGGCCCAAACAGGGGGCGGAACCCCACCTGCCGTACAGGGACGATCATGTTCTCCAGCACGCTCAGTTTCCAAAACAAGCGGGTAATTTGAAATGTGCGGCTTAACCCGCGATGGCAAATCTGGCTGGGGGATTGTTGGGTAATGCGCTTCCCGCCCAAATAAGTATCGCCCGCATCGGGGCGGTACACGCCTGTAATGAGATTGAACAAGGTGGTTTTGCCAGAACCATTTGGGCCAATCAGGCCGGTGATGCTGCCTTTTCGGACTTCGATACTGCAATCGTTGACGGCGGTTATACCACCAAACCGGCGGACGAGGTTTTGGGTTTGCAACAGTAGGATCATGATTCCCCCCCATCTACGACCGGATGCGTTTCGGGTTCGGATTGCATTTCGGCCATCGAACGCGCCCCCGCGTGGGCGAGGGTGGGTGCCCGGCGGGTGTTGATCCAATCTTGAAGGCTGGGTAATATCCCGCGCGGTAGGAAAAGGATCACCAGCATCATCAGCCCACCTAATATTGCCAGGTGTATGGCAGAGGAACCGAACCGGAACAAGATAATATCTGAGGCGGGGATGAAAATGAATGCGCCCAACACCGGCCCCCACAGGGTTCCCAGCCCTCCCAGCATGGTCATCAAAATCATCTCCACCCCGACGATGATGTCAAAGGCAAACACCGGACTGATGTGGGTGGTGAAATACGACCACACCCCGCCACCTAACCCGACAAAATAGGCACTAATCGCAAAGGCGATTACTTTGTAGAGCGTGGTGTTTACCCCGACCATTTCCGCTTTGCCTTCGTCATCGCGAATGGCTAGCAGTCCCAGTCCGAAACGGGAATGACGGATGTACCGGGATACAAGCAGGGCGATGATGAGCCAGAATAGCATGTAATAGAAGAAAGGCATCCTGGAAAACTCCGGTGTCCAGGGGGGGAGCGGCTGGCTCAACCCAGGTGCGCCTTTCGTGATCTCGCGCAGGTTGAGTGCGAGCAGACGGAAGATCAACAGCATCGCAATCGTGGCGATCACAAACGCTGAGCCACTCGTCCGCAGCATGATCCACCCCAAAAGCAGAGCCACCAGCGCGACGACCAGTGCCAGAAAAGGCGCGCTGATAAAGGGATGCCAGCCATAATTATTTGCAGCAATTGCCACGAGATACGCGCCCAGTCCATAAAAGGCACTGTGTCCCAGGGATTTGTACCCGGTATAGCCACCCAATATATTCCAACTCGTCGCCATCGTTGCAAAGAGCAAAATGCTGAAACCAACGACATGATAGTACGGCTCGCGCATGATCCAGGGATATACCAGCAGGATCACCAACCCCAAAGCCGGCCACCACCGCAAGAGCCGTTGACCACTCATGGATTAACCCTCACGAATCCGGGTTCCCATCAACCCCTGCGGACGGAAGACAAGGGTCAAGAATAAAATGAGATAAAACACGATGGGTGAGATGTAACTGGTCATCGTCACAGCAGCAGCGTTTTCGGCGACACCCATGATGAGCGCGGCGATGAAGGCGCCTGGCAAACTGCCCATCCCACCCAGGACGATGACCGAAAGCATTTTGGAAATCCACTCTTCGTGGCTGCCTGCGTTGAACGTCCAAATGAGGGAAAAAAGCGCGCCCCCCGCCGCGACGGTTGCCAACCCCAGGCCGAATGTCAATGCCTGGATACGTTCGACATTCACACCCATCAACTGAGCAGCGTTGCGGTTTTGGATCGTCGCCCGAATGCCACGCCCCATATCAGAATATTTCAGGAACACGGTTAGCAATATCAACGCAACAACTGCCGCTACAAACCCGGCAATCCGCACAACCGGAAACCGGACATCTACCCCAACAATCGTGTACTTTAAAACCTCACTCGTGTATTCCGTGCGGACGGAGCGGCCTGTGGATTCCCATAGCCCGCCCATGATTCCCTCTAAAGTAAGCGCCATCGAAAACGTAACCAGCACGATTAATCCAGGATCGCCTTTGACACGAGTGAGCAGGTATCGCTGGAACAAAAAGCCAATGACGAATAACACCGGTAC
>DATDOR010000615.1:0-3398 GCA_035293165.1 Anaerolineales bacterium
TGTTTCATCAATTGTAGCTTCCTCAACACGACTGTATATTATTCCTAAACAATAATGCCCAGAATAAGAACTATAAGGAAATTGAATATTTTTGGTGCTACTTCTATCTTCAAAATATTTGCCATGCGATCCGAGCGTAAAGCCGTTGCATAAATGTGGGCGATTGGGAAGTCGGTAAGTTGTTTTGAAGTCAATTGCGAATTTGACTCTTTCGTCTTGAGCTTTAACAAAAGAGATGTCAGGGTAATAGTTCTGGTGTTCGGCTAATACGATGCCATAACCGTGTTTTCTACCAAATTCTACAATTTTTGGAAACAAATGAATTTCTAGGATCTTTGAGACGATTTTGGTATCAGACGAAATTGTGTAAACGTTTTGAAATACATCAATGAAACCTTTAACCGTCCACTGGCCGTCTTTTGTACTTATATGTTCCTGCAGACCCCCAACAAATTCTCTTAAGTGTGTTTCAAATTCTTCTTTAGAAGTCATTTATATATCATATAAAACAAGCTTGCAGCGTATTCTTATTCCTCGATCAACCACAACCACGCGTTGTTAAACTGGCATGTCGTTGTGCCTGACTCATTCAGCGCGACCATGGCGACAAAACCTTTTTCAAATTCTACATCGGTATTCGTAAATTCGTTCAGACTGCGTTGGTATTGGGCATTGATTTGTGCCACAATATTATCATATTCGGCTTTGGCGGCATTGTATGCGGCCACTTGAACGGGGTCATTGAGGTCTGCGGGATTGGGTGGTGGCGGAGGGATGTAGGGTGGCGGTGGTGGGTCTTTCACGTCAAACTGGGCTATCTGCGTTTCGTTCGTGAATATCGTCATTGTACTGTCCTGGGCGACGATTGTCATCCGATTGGTGGTGTCATTTTGCCATTCAAACTCAGAGTCTAACCCGTAGGCGAAAATATCCTTGGCATTCACAATTTCCCCGTTTGCCATCGTGGTGAAGATGACGCGCCCACTCCCACCCCGAGTGGCGATGGCGATGTATTGGTTGAACGCTTCTTCATTGCCGTTGGAACGCAGGACGAAGCCGCACCCCGCCGAGCCATACTGCGTGTTCCAGGTGATGTCCGCCGAGACGACAAAATCCTGTGCCACCACGCCGAGAAACTGGTTGGCGTAGTCGTATTGCAAGTAGCCTTCAGCCTGGATGGTGACGGGGGGGTGAATCCACCCGGGGTGGCCTTTGTCGGGGTCTACACCGTATTTGGGGAGTTCGGAAAGGATGGGGGCGAAGGCAGTCAGGGTGCCTTCGAGTTGTTCCGAGCTGAGGGCAGCCTGGGCAGTTTGGGCGACCGCCAGTTGCTCAGCACTTTGGGTGGCGATGGCCTGTGCGGTCGCCAGGTTTGTCTCGGAGTCGAACCCTCCGCTCGCATTGGCCGTCGCGGTCATTTGAATCATTTGGGCAAGGGCTTCTACGGTTGCCTCCTGATCCATCGGGCTGGCCTCAACCCCACATGCCAATCCGGTGAAGATCAGGGCGCTGATAAAGAGCCAAATTTTAAAAGTTTTATTTTCCATGAGTCCAATGAAAAAAGGCAGCGCCACAGAGTTCACGGAGTGTTTTGAAGAATACAAAGAAATTCTCAGTGTTCCTACGACTTATCGCTCAAGACAGGTCTCTGTGTCTCCGTGGTGAATTTGCTTCGTTTACTTTGTGTACTGCGCTCCACTAAATATCCTTCCGTTTCTGCAACACCAACACGGCGACGAACAAAATCGCCATGATCACGCCCTGCGCCGCCCATGTATTGAACAGCGTGCCGTAGTAAGTACCGGTGTCTTCTTGATTGACGAACGTCCAGCCAAAATCGCGGTTAAACTGGGCGATAAGTCCTTCGGCAGGGAGCACAGCCGCTTGACGGGTGCCTTCCCAGGTGATCAACGCTTCTTGCGCGGCCACCACCTGTGCTCTGTACACTTCGAGCTCGCCTTCAAACGTGGCGAAGTCCGCCTCAGCGTCGGCCTGGATTTGGGCGACTTCGGCCTGATAGGCTTGTAGCGCAGTGAGATATTCGGCTACGGCGACCGTGTCGGATTGGTCAACCGGCTCAGGTGGGGGTGGGGGGATGATTGGGCTGGGTGGACGTGTAGGTTCAGCGGGCGGGTCGGGGGGGCGTTCTTCATCAATGATCGGGGTGTAAAACACGCCCAGGCCAGGGAAGTTGCAGCTACCCTCGCGCAGGGTGTTCAACCCCATGCAGTTGCACAGCGCGGTCCTGTCTTCGATAGTCATCAACTCCACGGTTTCTTCGGCAAGCAACCAGCATGCATCTTGGGCGACATCTGATCCAGCTCCTGTGATCGCCATCATGCCCTGGAAGGCCCAGCGGGTGGATGTCAGGGAGGTGATCGTGTCCGGGAGCGGGATCAGTGCGCCGCCCAACACGATTTGCGGCAGCATCAGCAGGATGACTAACAACGGCGCGCTGTTCGCGTTCGGGGCCAGCGCGGAAGCGAACAAACCGAGCATCATCCCCGCCATGGTCGCCAGCGCGAGCGAGATATAAATTAGCACGGCCTCAGTCGTCCCACCCGGCATGTCGAAGGCGATATAGCGGATGACCACGTAACACAGGGTCTGGTAGAGCGCGAGCAGTCCGGCAACCCAAATTTTTGACAGGACGTAAGGTACGATCTTCAAATTGACCAACCGCTCTCGTTTATAAATATCGGACTCTTTGACGATTTCCCGCATTTGCGAAAGACCGCCGATCATCACGCCGTAAATGGTCATCAAAAACAGGGTGATCAGCACCTTCGCGAAGTCCCCATCGGCAAAGGCAAAGGGATTGCGTCCTAGCGCACCTGCCAGAATAAAATCGAGCATCCCGACGATGGGCGCGGCCGCGAGCATGAGCATCAGGCTGAATTTGTCCCGTGTCAGAATTTTGATGTTGCGGGAGGAGAGAATGAAAAACTGCCGGAGGGTGGACACTTTTCGAGCCGGTTTCGCGGATTTTTTCGCAGGTTCCTGCCGGGAGACCGGTTGGATGGCTTTCTTTGCCAGTTCATCGGCGATGTATTTTTGGTAAGCGGCGGTTTGTTTGAAACGTTCTGCCCATTCGGTGGGGGAACTCTTCGAGGAGTCATCCAGCACTGCGTAAATTTCGTCGAATTCCATATTGCCCGCGCGTCGATCCCGTTCGGAGCGATACTGGTCGAAGTAGGCCAGCGCTTCGTCCGGCGGGCCGAACCAGACGAGATACCCACCCCGCGCCAGGAAAATGACCTTATCAGCCAGCATCACGTTTTTGGTCGCGTGGGTGATCAACACAATCGTGCGCCCAGCGTCGGCCAGGCGTCGCATGAGCTGCATAAGTGCGGTCTCTGTGCCGGGGTCGAGGCCGGAAGTTGGCTCGTCGAGGAAAA
>DATDOR010000616.1:0-3460 GCA_035293165.1 Anaerolineales bacterium
GGGCGGCAGCGGCCATCGGGAGCATCCCGCGCACATGGCGGACGGTTCCATCGAGTGAAAGCTCACCGACGATCAGGCTACCGTCGAGTTTATCGGGATCGAGGAGTTCAGCGGCGAGCAAGATACCGACCGCAATAGGCAGATCATAAGCCGGACCAGCTTTGCGGACCGAGGCAGGAGCTAAATTAACGGTGATGCGTTTGCGAGGAAAACGATGGCCTGAGTTTTTGATGGCCGATTGGACGCGTTCGCGGCTCTCCTGGACGGCGGCATCCGGTAATCCGACAATGGTGATGGCAGGCAGCCCATCTGCGATATCCACCTCAACCTCAATGACCACTCCGTCGAGGCCGATGACTGCACAGGAAAAGACGCGAGCAAGCATGGGGGTAGTTTAGAGAGGGTAGGGGGTTTTGTCAATGGAGAACAAAAAAGTGCTCCGATTTGATCGGAGCACTTTGGTAGACAAGAGTAAATACTCGGGCCAGAGTGGAAATAACCCGAAAAAAAGGTGTGCGTGGGGGTGTACACCCCGCATAAACGAAGTTTTCCACACCTTTTTTTCGGAGAATCCTCTGCCTTAGCCTGAGCAGTTACGACAAAGGTATTCCAGGGATTACCGCTTCCGGGAAACTTTTTCATTCCACTCCCGGGCGGATTCTTTAATCAACGCACGGATAGTCGGGTCAGGAACGGCATCAATCCCTTCAAAACGCAGGGAACCGACCAGCACGGCCATGCCATCAGGAATTTCCTCTAATTTGATCTCCTGATTCGCATAGGGCGATTTTGCTAACTTCGTTTGCAAAATCTCGTCAATCTGCTCCACAATGGATTTTGGAGCGCTGGAGGGTTTTTGCTTACTGGAGGGGACATTAATTCGGAACGGATTGGAGACTAACGCCTGTCGCAGGGTAACCGGTTCGGGCAGTGTATCGGCAAAATAAACCTTCTTCGCCGCGCCGGAGGACGCTTCATCCAACAACGCGGCTTCTGAACTTTGCGGGTCTGGAATGACCGGTACGCTATCGTTACTTTGAGTGGATTCGAAAGGTGCTTTCTGCGCTGGTGGTTGGACAGGCTGTGCTTCTGCAGAGACAGGTGGGGTGAGGTCCCCAGTCAATGTATGAAGTCCAGCTAATATGTTATGCAGCCGGTCTTTTTGTTCATCGGTCAATTGAGAGGGGGAAAGTGGTTTGCTGTCTAACAGGGCAAGCAACTTATGGGTTCGTTCATTGCGCCACACACTCAATAATTCGACACTATCCTTCGGCGCGAAATGGGAAGGCGTGGGGGGTAGTGAAGTAGGCGAAGCGGCTTCCGGTGCCGCTTCAGGGGGTGACTGCGTTTGGCGGTTCCGCCCGCGCATTGAACCGATAACAAAGCCTAATATTAATCCGATGACAATAAATATAAACCCGACTGCAACCAGAATGATTGGGTCCATTTCACTTCTCCTGGCTTAAAACTTACGATGCAATTAAATTATAGTCTATAACTCATTTTTTCGCTTCGCAACAACATTGCGATCATCTAACAGTACCAAAAGTTTTTGATTCTGCAACTGCTCAGGCTAAGGCAGAGGAACCGGCTATCTTTCTACTCTAAGCTGAGTAGTTACGAATATTTGTAACTGCTTAGCTGGGCGGGGGATTAGTCCGAAAAAAAGGTGTGCGTGGGGGTGTACACCCCCACGCACACCTTTTTTTCGGAAAACCTTCTTTCTTAGTCTGAGCAGTTAAGAATTTTTTACAAAACCTGGCAATTAGGACAAAAATGGGTTCCTCGTTGGCCTACAACGATCCGCGCGATAGGTGTTCCACATGTGTAACAGGGTTTGCCTACACGATCGTAAACCTGGAAATAGTTTTGAAAACCACCCCCGCGATACACCCAATCAATGCTGGACCCGTTGTGCTGGATCCCATCCTGTAGTACCTGACGAATACTCTCCCACAACCGCGTGGTCTGGGATTCGCTGACCGACCCGGACAGGGTGAGCGGGTGTACTCTCGCGCGGTGCAGCGCCTCATCTGTGTAAATGTTTCCCAACCCGGCCAGGAAGGATTGGTCTAGTAGCAGGGGTTTGAGCTGGCGATTTTTCGTTTGCAAAGTGGTGTACAACCATTTTGACGTGAATTCGTCCGAGAAGGGTTCGGGGCCGAGGTTCGCAAACAGAGGAGCAGGATCGTCTACCAACCAAACGCGGCCAAACTTTCGGGTATCGTTGAAGGCCAGGCGGTACTGACCGTCCAACGTTAGGGTGAGCCGGTCATGGGGGGCGAGGGCCTGGTCAACGGGGACAATTAAGATGTCCCCACTCATCCGCAAGTGAATGATGAGTTTTTGTTTCGAGAGATGAATGATCAGATACTTGGCGCGCCGCCCAACATCTTCTATCCGCTGCCCGATGATTTGGTTGTAAAAAGTCTGCTCATCCGGTTCGGCGAGGGTACGATGCCAGAGCACCTGCGCGCCTGTGATCGTTTTGCCCACGATAGAAATCGCAGAGGGGGGCGGGATAACGTATTCTGCGCGGGGTTCGCGCACCTTGAAGCTATTCTCAGGCTGCGACATGTTATCCGCCTGTTCACGCGGATGGCCATCACGCAAATTTCGGGCAACGGTTTCAACTTCGGGAAGTTCAGGCATGGGCTTTCCACTCGCCTCGCAACACGGCCATCAAATGTTCGTCTACATACTGGCCGTTACGGAACTCGGCCTGGCGTTGAATGCCTTCCAGGACGTAGCCCGCTTTTTCGTAGGCGCGACGGGCGCGGGGGTTGGTGGAAAAGACACGTAATTCGATCCGGTGCAGGTTGAGGGTTTCGAAGCCGTGTTTGAGCATGAGCCGAGTGACTTCGGTGCCATACCCTTGATTCCAGACGCTTTTATCCCCAATCAAGATACCGAATTCAGCTTTGCGGCTGCGCCAATGAAAATCGAAAAAACTTGTACTTCCAATCACGCGCCAGCCATCTTCATCGCGGATTTCGACGACCAGGATATGTTCCTCGGGCGGGCGCTCCAGCATTTTTTCGTACCAACGATCCTCCTCAGCTTGAGACATCGGCAAGAACATACCAATCCCGGAGCGAACTTCGGGATCGTTGAGCCATTCAACGAATTGGATGAGATCAGCTTTCTCAAGTTTGCGGAGGCGGATCCGTTCACCGTAAATCATGATTGATCTCCATTACTAACTAATGCCAGGGCCGCTTCTTCCGGTGAAATCTCTCGTTTGACCAATTTTTCAAGAGCATCATCATATTGACCGTTTGGCATCGTTGCCCGCCACCGGTTGACCAATGTCTCCTGAATTCGGAGCTCTAACTCATTCTGCAGTCGGGCGCGTTCACGGCGCGCCAGGTCGCCTGTTTTTATCAAATAGTCTTGATGTTTGGTAATGGCTTGCACCAGTTCGGTAACGCCTGTGCCTTCACTGGCAACCGTGCGTTGG
>DATDOR010000617.1:0-5431 GCA_035293165.1 Anaerolineales bacterium
TATTGGTTGCAACCATCCGCGCATTGAAGATGCATGGCGGTGGCCCAAAAGTTGTTGCAGGGAAACCGCTCGATCCGGCCTACACCGAAGAGAACCTGGAATTGCTTGAAGCCGGGTGCGGCAATATGGTCATCCACATTAAAAACGCTCTCCGTTTCGGTATCCCGGTTGTCGTGGCCGTCAATCGTTTCAAAGATGATACCGACGCTGAGGTCGAACTTGTTCGCAAACACGCACTGGCTGCTGGCGCTGAAGATGCCGTCATGAGCAATCACTGGGCTGAAGGCGGACAAGGCGCCGTAGAACTTGCAGAAGCTGTTGTAGCTGCATGTGAAAAGCCAAGTAACTTCGAGTTCCTTTATCCTCTTGAAATGGGCATCGCGGAGAAAATCGAAACCATCGCCAAAGAAATTTATGGTGCGGATGGCATCGAAATCCTCCCGGAAGCTCAACGCAAGATTGAGCTGTATACCCGTGCCGGATTCGATAAGCTCCCCATGTGCATGGCCAAAACCCATCTCAGCCTGAGCCACGATCCGAATTTAAAGGGTGTTCCGAAAGGATTCATTGTGCCTGTACGTGACATACGCGCCAGTGTGGGTGCCGGATTCCTGTATCCATTGCTGGGTCAAATGAGTACCATGCCCGGACTTCCCACCCGGCCCGTGTTTTACGATGTCGATCTCGACCTGGAAACTGGAAAGGTTATAGGGTTGTTCTAGGAAAGATGTTTTCAGATTGCGTGTGACTTCACTCTCACTTCGGCGCATCATTCTTTATAAAGCTGGACAGGATTTGCGGCGATGCCGCAGTTGCGGCGTGTGTTCGGAATACATGTTCTCTAGCGATGACGTTGATATTGCAATGGGAACCATGGTTCAACTTGTACTGCTTAACGATCCGGAGGTCTTCACCTGCTGGACAATCTGGTCTGGTGAAGTGATGGAAGTTGCCGAAACGCTTTGTCCAAATGGGATCAACTTGGCAACCGTGATTCAAACCCTGCGAGAAGAAGCCGTACTTCGCGGGTTGGTTTAGGAGTTATCGCCCTTGAAAATTGCAATCACCGGAAAAGGCGGTGTAGGGAAAACCACCCTGGCCGCCTTACTCGCTCAAATCTATGCCGATGCCGGACGGGGAGTGCTGGCCGTAGATGCCGACCCGTCCCCTTGCCTGGCGGGGGCACTGGGATTCCCCGACCATCTCCGAACCCAATTACGCCCCATCGTCGAGATGGACGAACTCATCGAAGAACGGACGGGCGCGAAACCCGGCACCGTAGGCGGATTTTTTACCCTCAACCCGCGTGTGGATGACATCCCCGAAAGGTTCAGCGTCGTTCACCGGGGGGTGCGGCTGCTCGAAATGGGCGCGGTGGACATTGGCGGGAGCGGGTGTATCTGTCCCGAGAGCGCAATGCTCAAGACCCTGTTCACTCATCTGCTTTTCCGGGACGACGAAATCCTGATCCTGGACATGTATGCAGGCGTTGAACACCTTGGCCGGGCAACGGTGGATTTCGTAGACGCGATGATCGTGGCCGTCGAACCCACCCGCCGGAGTTTGGGAACAGCCGCACAAATCAAAAAGTTAGCCAATGATATTGGCTTAAAGCGGTTGTTTCTGGTTGGGAATAAAATTCGCGACGAGGAAGAAGCCGCTTTTCTCGAGAACGAATCTCCTGGGATGCCAATCCTGGGATGGCTGCCCGCTGATCTTGCTGTCCAGGAGGCAGACAGATTGGGGCAAGCAGTGTATGATTATGTTCCTGAGTTGAAAGCAGCAGCAGAAAAAATTGCAAGTAAAATTGAACATCAGGAGAGTTGAGTGACCACTACCATTGCTCTTGCAGGAAAAGGCGGCGTCGGAAAAACGACCATTGCCGCCCTCATCATCAAATACCTTGTGCAAACCCAGCCCGGCGCGGTGTTAGCGATTGATGCCGATCCGAGCAGCAATTTGAATATGGCGTTGGGGTTGGAGTTGGATTGGACGGTAGGAGATATCCGCGAGGATATGCTGGAGCAGGTGAAGGAGTCACTTTTGGCGGGAGGCGCAGCGATGGGCGCGTTGGAAGGGGGAATGTCGAAGCGCGATTACCTGGATTTACAGATTCGCAGTTCGCTTTCTGAGGGAGATCACTTCGACTTGATTGCGATGGGACGCTCAGAGGGGCCGGGGTGTTATTGCGCAGTAAATCACAATCTGCGCGAGGTCGTGGATTCAATCAGCAAAAACTACCGGTATGTAGTGATTGACAACGAAGCCGGAATGGAGCATCTGAGCCGCCGCACCACGCGTGGCGTGCAGCATCTGATCGTGGTCAGCGACCCGACCCGGCGGGGGTTGGTTGCCGCGGAACGGATTGCAGGATTCCGCAACGAGTTGGATATCCGGATTGAGAACGCGTATCTGATTGTCAACCGGTTAACCGGAGAGATGCCAGACCCATTGAAAGGGTTTATTGCTCAAATTGACTTGCCATTATTGGGTTGTATTCCGGCGAATGAGGAAATGGCTGAACTTGAGTTTTCCGGGCGTCCACTTGTGGAGTTAGGAGATGAATCCCCAGTTTATCAGGCTGTCGCGGCGATGCTTGAGCGGATTCTCGTCTAATTTAATTTGGGGATTAGTCCGACCTTCTTTCTTAGCCTGAGCAGTTACATTTTTTTATACTAAAAGCCAGAGGGGCGGTATTCAAACAAGCATTTTCATGGATCGGACTTGTTTTTTTACCCAACGAACCCAATCATCCAGCCCTTCTCCGGTGCGACAAGAAATAGGAAAGGTTTGCAGACCCGGGTTAAGCATTTCAACACCGGTTCGGTAGTAATCCATCTTAAAAGGGATATAAGGGAGCAAGTCGATTTTATTGATAATCAGTGTATCGATTCCACGATATATACCCGGATATTTATAGGGTTTATCATCCCCTTCAGGAATAGAAGCGATGAGTACATTGTTGTGGGTTCCTAATTGGAAATTGGCGGGGCAAATCAGATTTCCGACGTTTTCGACCAGGAGCAAATCAAACTGTAACAAACCAAGCTGTTGAAGGGCATTTCGCACCATTATCGCGTCCAGATGACATTCCCCGCCGGTATTGATCTGGATGGCGGTTGCTCCGGCGGCAGCAGCCCGATCTGCATCAATGCTGGTAGCCAGATCGCCATCAATAACTGCGACGCGGAGTTCGCCCGCGAGCAACCTCATCGTTTGTTCGATAACCGAGGTTTTCCCCGCGCCCGGAGAGGCCATTAAGTTTAACGAAAAGACCTTAGCCGCATCGAATTTTTTTCGATTTGAAGCAGCAAGTTTATCGTTTGCGCTCAGGATTTTTTCAACAACAGGTATTTTCACAGTCATTCCGTTTGCTCATTTCTCTGTGATGTCTCGATCTCGATACTTTCAAGACGAAATTCATCTCCGCGAAGGAGGGTAATGCGAGGGCTATTACATGCCGGACAACATTCCAGTTCGCGTTCAAGAGGATATTCAGTCCCGCATTGTTGACAGGCAAACCAGGCCGGGACACGCTGAAAATGCAGGGCGGCGCCACTACATAATGTTCCTTCAGAAATCATATCCCAATAAAACTGGAGCGACTCGTCTACGAAAGAGGAGAGCTGACCGATAACCAGATACAAATCTGTCACCCGCGTGGCTCCGGCTTCAGTTCCATAACGTTCCGCCAGTTCCAGGAGATTTTGGGTCACTGTTAGTTCATGCATGTAACAATCTTACATTTCTGGCTCTTCCGTTTTTAGTGGGAAATTCTCCCACCGTGTTAATTACGGTGGACCCACATTTCTCTTTTAGCCCTTTAACTGGACAAGTGCGTCTTTTTTAAGGCGCACTTGCCAGGGAGGAGGTATACCGTGGAGCTATGCTCGCGCCGCAGCAAGCTGAACACGGGTGTAATGCAAACGCTCTTTGAGCGTTTGAAGAGCCTGCTGGTAAAACACACATTCAAGGCCTGGGAAATGTTCAGGCAGAGCACGCAGCTTTTCCGCGTCAATTTGAATCACTTGACATGGTGTTGCGGTGACTGCACCAGCGGTCATTTGGTAAGGATCGATAAGAGCGGAGATACCGAATACTTCACCGGGATTGATCTCACCAACGAGAAATTGGCGGCGCAGTTCTGGTTTGAAGAATTCGTCGAAAGATTCGTAATATAGTTCGACGCTCCCTTTTTCGAGCAGGTACAAGGTTTGAGCAGGTTCGTCTGCGTGGAAGATGACTTTCCCTTTTGGGTAAGCAGCTTCTTCGGCAATCATAGCAACGGCGTCGAGTTCTTTCGGTTTGAGAAAGCCGAAAAAGGGATACTTGCGGAGGCGTTCGGTTGAGATCATGGGGTACTCCTGGACAGGAACCGGGTCTTTCGTATCAGACTGCTTTCCCATTTGAATAAAAAACCCGGGTTCTTCAAAGCAGGTGGATTATACAAAACTTTTCTCATCCTCCCACAGCGAGAGCAACACCTGTTCAACGGCTTGCGGAATTGCAGCAGCAATCGGAGGGGAGAGTTCTTCGGAAAAATCGTAAACGTGTTGGGCCTCGATGCCAACGATCCA
The DNA here is from genome assembly GCA_035293165.1 of Anaerolineales bacterium. GTDB lineage: Bacteria > Chloroflexota > Anaerolineae > Anaerolineales > JABWBV01 > JABWBV01. The sequence continues at coordinate 4,578 of DATDOR010000617.1, forward strand.
GATATTCTCCGGCTCTGGTAAATCTGCGCCCATTTGTTTACCCACGCGGAGGGCGGTCTGCAAAGAGGTGTCGTGGGCAGCGGTGGTGTGGGCAGTTGCAAAATCGGGGAGATCGGTCAGCAGGAAGCGAGAAACATGGCCGCATGGGTTTTTGCCTGTGACGAGGGTGTCAATCAGGATTACGCGGTCGTATCCTATCATGCGCTCCATCAAGCTAAGGCCGCCGAGGGAGAGGTATTGTACTTCGAGATCGGAGACCTGTCCTGAGTGATGTCGAAGGGTTGGAGATTGGAGATTGGATAATGCCTCGGCTACGCGCCAGCCTGCACCGTCGTCGCCAAGGATGGGGTTGCCGAGACCGATGATTAAAGTTTTCATAAGATTCCTGACTACCTATTTAGAGAAGCCTCTTTTCAATCACATGGCTGTCCAGTTTAATCAAGGCATAGGCAAGCTGGGCAAAACCCTCACTCTTTTCATCGGCAAGGATGACGTCTTCGATGGAAACTTCGACTCCACGAATATGCCCGGCTGTATAAATAAGGGTTCTTTGGGAATCGGCGGGGAGGCCCCCAGATTTTGGGGTGTGAGTGGGGGGTACCCCCCACTCACACCCCAAAATCTGGCATTAACCACGGCAAATCCCAAAGAGCCTAAATAAGCACATGGCCTGTCCTCTTTTCAGAAATGGGCTGGCTGACGATGCCAGTAACGCCTTGCCATTGTTGCGTAGACACCTTAACGATATCGCCAATTTTCAGATTTCTGGTTAACATTGCAGTTCTCCATCCAGAGTAAGATCACATAATACTTGTGCCTTGCTCCTCAATTCTTCACCATATGCGACCCAATGT
>DATDOR010000618.1:0-3066 GCA_035293165.1 Anaerolineales bacterium
ACGAAAGGCTTTGGCTCCGTCTACCCCACCACCCTCGAACTCCCCAACCTCACCGAACAGCGCGTCAATGAAGTTAACCCTGGTTACCCCTTCCCCCGCCCCAACCACGCCCCGCAGGAAATGTATGATGCCCAGCTCGCTTACTTTATAGACTGCATCCGCCAAAACCTCACCCCCAACCCCGGCGGAATGGAAGGCTGGATTAACATGCAAGTCGTGGACGCGGCTTACGAAAGTGCAAAAACAGCCCAAGTTGTACAAATGTTAAGACAATAATTTTCATGGTTACAATCAAAAAAATCAATGGATTATAAAAATCAGCACTTCGTACCTAAATCATATCTTAAGGCTTGGTGTGATCCTAAAACCCCCAATGATGGTGCATATGTTTGGGTTGTTTCCAAAAAAGACCGTTCAATTTCTAGAAAATCCCCAAGTTCTCTTTTTTCGGAGACGGATTTTTATACAGTGTATGACTCTTTTGGAGATAGAATTTTGGAACTGGAACATAAACTTCAAGAGATTGAGAGCAAATTTATTTTATTGCGTGACAGCAAGCTTCAAAAGTATCAGCTATTGACCTTTTCAGATAGGAGATCCATTGCTCTTTTTATCTCAACCATGTACGCCCGTACCAAAATTCAAAAAGCAGATAATCAACAAACCTGGGAGGAATATATTGAATATATTGAGTCACTTCCCGAAGCATTATCAGCTCGAATTAAACAAACTATAGAATTCAGGACTGTCCAGGAATTTTATAAAACTCAACCTATGCCATTTCATGTGTTTCATTTTGTAAATATGACTGCTCCTCTTTTATATTTTATGAACTGTGCAATTTACAGGATTGATCAAAACCCTGGATTTATAACTTCTGATAATCCTTGTTTGTGGATGTTTGATCACACTTCACCTCAATCGTCTTCGGATTTTGTTTCACCTAAGCCAAGCATAGTTTTGCCTATTTCGCCGAAACAATACATTAGTCTTGAACCAAGAGGGCCAGATGGTTATTTGAAATTAAGCGATGATCCTATAGTTGAAAGTGATTTAGTTGACCAAGTCAACAGTCTTCTTGTTGCTAATGCTGACAAATATTTAGTTGTAAATCAGAAGACGTTCAAAGATACTTGGTTTGGGTTAGTTGATTAATTTGAAGGAGAATGTTGTGATTGATTATTTCACCTCCGACTACACCGGCAAACCCTTCCAATTTTTTGGAACGGCGCACATCGTCACCCTACTGATTGCTTGTGTGCTCTTTGCGGGCGTGTTCTACATTCCCAGGATTACCACACCCAACAGCCAGAAATGGCTCCGCTACACCCTTGCGCTCGTTCTGATCGTAAACGAACTGGCCTATCACCTCTGGCACATCGTGTACGGACGGTGGACGATCCAGACCATGCTCCCATTTCACCTGTGCAGTGTGATGGTTTGGCTGAGTGCTTACATGCTGTTCACCTGCAGCGGAAAAATCGCTGAATTTATCTACTCCACCCCATCGCCTCCTCCCTCCCCGATCCCCCTTCCTCTTGGCGCAGGCTTCCGCTACTCATCCTACGGCCCGCCTTACAACCCCGGCGTAGAATACTGGGCGACCACCGGCCAACAAATGGCCGCGAAATTCCCCAACGCCGTCCCCGCCACCATCTGGATCGTCGGCACGATCTACGGCAACGGCACCTACCTGAATTTCCCGCTGGACTCGAAAATTGAAGAGGTCTACACCTCCTACGTAGACCTCAACGAAGACATCCTCACCCGTTTTGACGAAATGGGCGGGCAGGTCTGGCTCCAGGTCGAACCGGGCAACGCCGATGTCGAGGACCTGATCCACGCAATGCTCGCCGATTTCACCGCGTGGGGCCAACACTTCGCCCCTTCCCCCGCCGCCTTCCAATTCGGCTACCCCGCCGACCGTCCGTGGTGGAGCGAATTCCCCGATCCTCCCGCAGAAATCGGCAATGCTCTCCTCGACAACATTCCCAACACCGAGGCCCTCTTCTGGGTAGATTTCACCATTCTCGACGTTTTCCCTGATAAATAAAGCCAATATCAACCCAAATGCTGTACCACAGAGATTCACAGAGCGAGCAAGAGATACACAGAGATCAATAACGAAAAAACTCTGTGATTCTCTGTGCCTTCTCCGTGAATCTCTGTGTAACCTTCCGAAATCAAGGAGTACTCCTCATGAAAGTCACCGTCATCGGCGGCGGTTCTACCTACAGCCCCGAACTCGTCAACGGGTTCCTGGCCCGCACCGCCACCTTCCCCCTCGCCGAACTTTGCCTGATGGACATCAACGAAGAACGCCTCGCCATCGTCGGCAGGTTTGCCCAACGGATGGTGGAATCAAAAGGTGCGCCCTTCAAAGTCACCCTCTCCACCAACCAACGTGAAGCCATTCGCGGCGCCACCTACGTCACCACTCAACTCCGCGTCGGGATGATGGAGGCCCGGCGCAATGACGAATACCTCGGGCTCCGGCACGGCCTGATCGGGCAGGAAACGACCGGCGTCGGCGGGATGGGCAAAGCCCTCCGCACGATCCCCGTCCTCCTCGGCATCGCCGCGGACATTCGCGAGGTCGCTCCGGGCGCGTTACTGGTGAACTTCACCAACCCCGCGGGGTTAGTTACCGAGGCCCTGGCGCGATACGCCCCCGATGTGCCTGCCGTAGGTGTCTGCAATGTCCCCATCACCACCAAAATGCGCCTGATTCAGAGCCTGGAAGAGCACATGGGCACGACAATCCCACCCGAATCCGCCCACCTCAATACCCTCGGCCTCAACCATCTGACCTGGCATCGCGGCTTCACCGTCGAAGGCGAAGAACTCTGGCCACAGATCATGGAGGGCTACCTCGCAGACCTCCGCGCCGAGGAACACCCCGAATGGGACGTCCGCACCATCGAAAGCCTGCGGATGATGCCCAACTACTACCTACAATACTTCTACTACACGGACAAGAAACTGGCCTCCCAACAAAAATGGCCCCCCTCCCGCGCGGAAGAGGTTATGGAAATCGAAAAGGGCCTGCTCGCCGACTACGCCAAC
>DATDOR010000619.1:0-3004 GCA_035293165.1 Anaerolineales bacterium
CAGACATCGCTCAGGTTGTGGTCGCTTTCGAGGAGTTCGCGCAGGTAGCGGGTGAGGTCGGTGACAGACCAGGTGGGGGGGGGGCGGGTTAGAAGAGAGACATCTGGGACATGGTGGAAGGGAGGATACTCTCTGACCCTAACCCTGTCAACTATTCCGCCAAGCGTGAAACAATGCTAGAATCCAGGCACGATTTTCAAGTTTGAGAATAGGAGTGTCACAATGCAAACGGTCAACGCAACGGCAGAAGTCTTTTGGACAGCGTTCAAGGTGCTGCCACAAGCAGAGCAACAGGCTTTTTTACGGCGCGTGATCAAAGATGAAATCCTGCGTAGGGATTTGGTGGATTTAGCCTCAATTGAAGAACGACGCAAAGAACCGGCTCGCCCATTGCGTGATTTTTTAGTTGAAATTGGGTAATAATACCCGGCAATCATGAACCACATCTTCTCCCCCTGGCGCATGTCCTATATCAAAAGCCAAAAAACCAAAGACGGCTGCGTGTTCTGCAATGCGCTGGCCGAAGACGACGCTGCCGAAAACCTGATCGTGTTCCGCGGGGAGCGGGCGTTTGTCATCCTCAACCGTTTTCCATACACGAGCGGGCATGTGATGGTGCTGCCGTATGACCACCAGCCGACACTCGAAGCCCTCGACCCCAAAACCCGCGCGGAGATGATGGAACTGACCACGCATATGACGCGCATTTTGACGGGGTTGTACACGCCACAGGGATTCAATATCGGGATCAACCTGGGCGAGGCCGCCGGGGCCGGGATTGAGCAGCACATCCACATCCACATCGTCCCGCGCTGGGTGGGCGATACGAATTTTATGACCGCGGTCGGGGAGACGCGGGTGCTGCCGGAGGCGTTGGAGGAGACGTGGAGGCGGGTGCGGGAGACGTGGAAAAATAAAAATGGATAAGGCAAAGAGGTGGAGTGTCCAAGATCGTCATGGCAACGAGATCTATTTGACCCAAGAAAGGTGGGAACACATTATCGAACCAATAAACCACCCTGAAATGGAATTCTATGAAGAACACTTGAAACAAACATTACAACATGGCAAGCAAAACAGGATCCGTTAAATCCACAAAAATTTCGCTATGAAATGGCATTTGACGACTTGTTTGAAACGAACACCCACATCATTGCAATTGTTCTCTTCCGTTATCGGGGAGGTACAATACAAAGACCTCTCCCAGACAACTACATTGTGACCGCTTTTCAAAAAGAAATTGGATAACTTTATGACTAAACCAATCTACAACTACGACGAATTAAGTGATACTTTATATATTTCCTTCGCCCCAGGTGAAAAAGCTACCGGGATCGAACTCAACGACCACATTTTGCTGCGAATCAACAAAGGTGAACGTAGAGCAATTGGCCTTACATTGTTCGAGTATTCTGTGCTTGCCCAAAAAACAAATTTGGGGCCGCGTAGTTTCCCACTTACAGGATTGGCAGAGTTATCAGAGGAGCTTCGCGATTTGGTGCTCGAAATCCTATTACAACCGCCGGTTAGCGACATTCTCATTTTATCTGCTTATACGCCTTCTATCACAGAAACCATTCCGATCACTTTATTTCATTCTCAACTGCCTCTGGCTGCCTGATGTCGTAATTCGTCTGTAACTCACCCCGTCTAAAATAAGGATCCAATCGCCAACCCTTCGACCAGCCATTGTAAATCGCCACTCAAGACATGTCTCTAATCACCAACAAACGACCCAACTACCCAACCAACTATCTTCAGGAGTAACCCTATGACCACCAACGAACACAACGAACCCGTCCTCCTCAGTGCCGTGCGGACGCCCACCGGCAAGTTCCGCAGCGCGTTGGGGAATGTACCGGTTGCCGATCTGGGCGCGACAGTCGTGCGTGCTGCGGTCGAACGTGCCAATATCCCCGATCCGGCTGACATTGACGAAGTCATCATGGGAAATGTCGTCTCTGCCGGGGCCGGGCAAAACCTCGCTCGCCAAACCTCCATTTTTGGCGGACTACCAACCAGTGTCGGCGCGATTACTGTCAATAAAGTGTGCGGTTCCGGGTTGAAATCGGTGATGCTGGCCGCCCAATCCATCCGCGCCGGGGATGGCGACCTGTTTGTCGCCGGGGGCGCAGAAAGCATGTCCCGCGCGCCGTACCTGGTTGAAGGGCGGATGGGCGAACTGCGCTATGGCAACGTTTCCCTCAAAGACTCCCTTCTCGTGGACGGCCTGTGGTGTCCCTTTGAAAATTGGGGGATGGGCGACGCGGCCGAATTCATCGCGGAAGAATATGAAGTCACCCGCGAGGCGATGGACCGGCTGGCCCTTGCCAGTCACCAGAAGGCGGTCGCCGCGCAGGATGCCGGGAAGTTCAAAGACGAAATCGTCCCGGTCGAGATCAAAGAACGGAAAAAGACCATCGTCGTGGACACGGACGAAGGCCCGCGCCGGGATACCTCGCTCGAAGCGTTGGCCGCACTCAAACCCGCTTTCAAAACCGATGGCAAAGTGACCGCCGGGAATGCTCCTGGCCTGAACGATGGCGCAGCGGCAGTTGTGGTCGCCAGTGCGGCGAAAGCGAAGGAAATCGGTGCGACGCCGCTGGCCCGCGTGGTCGGGTACGCGCAGGTTGCCGTTGACCCGAAATACCTGTTTGATGCCCCCTCCAAAGCGATCCCGAAACTGCTCGAAAAAATCGGCTGGACGCTGGCCGATGTGGACTTGATCGAACTCAATGAAGCGTTTGCCGCGCAGGTGTTGGCGAACGGTTACGCACTGGCCGACCAGGGCTGGGATTGGGACAAAGTCAACGTCCACGGCGGGGCGATTGCGCTCGGCCATCCTATCGGCGCGAGCGGGGCGCGGGTGCTGACGACGCTCGTTTACGCCCTCAAGGATCGAGGCCTCAAGCGCGGGATGGTTTCCCTGTGTTTGGGTGGCGCGGAAGCTGTAGCGCTTGCTGTTGAAATGATATAAAGGTAACTGCTCAGGCTAAGAGAGAAC
>DATDOR010000620.1:0-4375 GCA_035293165.1 Anaerolineales bacterium
GGAAACCGCTCGCCTCCTGCCAGAGCTGGTTTCCTTTGCTCCCGGGCAAACGTTCACTCTGCGCGGGCGGGAACCGCGCCCGGGACTCCCCGGACTTCCCGGCCCGGCCGCGGAGTCGCGCCTGTGGGAGGGTATTACCCAGCCCGTCGTCCTCGACGGCGTTTTGGTCGGCAATGAGATCGGCATCTACCTCGAAATGGAAGCAATCAAACAGGCCGTTGCGGTTCCTGCATGAGCTACTTTTTACGGCCTTTCTGAAATTGGAGAGGCCGTTTTTAATTATCGCATTCGCCTAATCGGGGCTGAGTGGATGTCCGGCCAAAGCGATTGTGAAGGCGTTTGGGTTTCATGAACGGACGTTCAAGAATCTGGCCCAGCAGACCGAAACTTTGATGGCAGGCATGTTCACCGTCGGATGTTTCTATAACTTCTGTGATGACCATCATAGCCTGCGTCTAAACTTCCGTCGACCGGCGAGGCTATCAGTGGGTGCAGCGTACCCCAGCCATGGCGGCTGGCTTGACCGATCATCACTGGGCCGTTGAAGAATTTTTCCTTTTAAGGTTCCGTCGCCTCGATGGACGCCTTTCAAACAACGCGGAAGGCCATCGAAGGCTTTGTTGGAGGTCATAAAATCAGTGGTGCTAACCTTTAAGTACCGTGATACCGGATTTATTTCACCAAGATTTTGATTGTCATATCTCTGTTTTTATTGTATATTAGAGATGCGGTAAGGGTAGCACAAACCGATTAGGAGAAAACACATGAAAAAGAAATTTTCGTCCAATTTCGTTCGCTTGACCACCTGGGCTCTTGTCTGGATGATATTGCTTACGCCCCTTTCCCCAGCAGCGGCTTCTTCCAGGAAGGTCGCCGTAGATAATGCCGCGTCAGTTAGCAGCTTCACCGTCACTACCATTTACACAAACCTTCCCGGCCACCCTTCTTCCGATGTGCCGGGAATGCCAGGTGTACACTTTGGCTCCGGGCTCTTTACCCCAAAATTTGACCGGCCTTTTGGCAGCCCTAACGGCAACTGGATCCTCTCCGCTGACACCGATCTCCCCCTCACGGAAGATCAAATTATCCTGGTTAACGGCGTTGTCAAAGCGAGGGAAAGCATCACTGCGACCTGGACCATCAGCGATAATATTGGACTCATCGACCAAAAGTTAGGCATCAATGACAATGCCGAATGGGTCTTTGCCACCACCACCAATGGCCCCATTACTTCTACCAGATACATCGTCAAAGTCTCGGCAGCAGATGTCTTCACCGCCGCGGCCCGTGAAGGAGACCCTATCCCCGCTCTCCCCGGAACAACTTGGAGCGACATCATCGATACTGCTGTGATTGCATCGGATGGCACAGTCGGAATGCACAGCGACTTCATTAGCGGCACTCTCGCAACAGAAGACGAGATCATAGTCCTTGGCAACACCTTGCTCGCCCAGGAAGGTGTCACCAATCCTCCAAACCAGTTGGGTTCGGAACTCTGGGGGAACTTCGACCAAGATGATTTCTGGATTTCCAGCGATGGTGGTCATTGGTTGGTTCAAGGCGACCTGAGGGGAAATACCAGCCTCGACGATGTCGTCGCCGTGGATGGCAAAGTGGTCGTCCAGGAAGGCGCCGTACTTTCCGGTACGTCCTTTACCGACCCGGTTGACTTAAATGGAATTGTAGGGGTTCACATGGCCCCCAATGGCGACTGGTACGTCCGTGGGAATAATGCTGTATCCGAACAAGACTGGGTATACAGCAACCACGGCCTCGTTGCCTCCTTGAACGCGCCCATTTATTCAGGAGCCACCGAAGTCTACTCAGATACGGACTTTGCAGACGGCTTCTTTTTGCACGTTGGCGACTCCAACGGCAACTATGTCATCGGGGGCGTCACAAACAACCCCTCTGCAAATAATGGTGTTCTTGTCGCCAACAGCACCGCGGTCATTGTCCGCGAAAGCGACCAGATTGACCTGGATAATAATGGTACTCCGGACGACGCCTACTTCGATACCTTTGGCGACGACGATGGCTATCTCTCTGATGCAGGCATTTTCTACTTCACCGCCAGCATCAAGGACGGAACTGATACGCTCATCGGCTATGGTTTTTTCAGCGTTGATATATCATCGGTGTATGGCGATCCCAGTATTGATGTGACCCCTACAAGTTTGAGTAGCACCCAATTGCCGGATACCGTTATTACACACACACTGACGATTACCAACGTCGGACAATCCTTCTTGAACTGGACGATTGAAGAGGCAGCCCTTGCTCCTGGCGTTGTTGGAGTAAGTGACGCACAAATCGGGCCTGATCATGTAGTTTTGAATGGGGAATTCGCCAACAGTTGTACACCCACCGATATCCCCTGGGTCAGTGTTAGCCCCACCAATGGCAGTTTGATTGCCGGCTCTTCCAGTACTGTGGATGCCACCTTCGACTCCACTGGCTTGAGCGGAGGGATTGTCTTCACCGGCACTTTATGTGTTAGCAGCAACGATCCGATTAACCCGCTTATCACTGTTCCTTTGACTCTTACAGTTGAAGCAGTCTATGGGGTTGACCTCTCCGGGGATCAGGCTGCGTCTGCTTTACCCGGGGAAACAATTACCTATACGCTTGCGGTGACCAATACCGGCAACACCACCGATACGCTGGATTTGTCCGTAAGCAGTGTCTGGGCTACTTCTCAATCCGATACCAGTGTGTTGCTGGGTGCAGGGAACAGTACTGCCGTTTGGGTAGCGGTAACCGTCCCGGCGGGGGCGTCAGGGGGCGATAGTGATGTGGCAACGGTCACCGTCACTTCCCAAGCCGAACCCACCGCAACCGACAGTGCCAGTTTGACGACGACCGCAGGCGCAGTCTATGGGGTTGACCTGTCGGGCAATCAGGCCGCATCCGGTGGTGCAGGCGCAACGGTTTCGTATGTTGTGAGCATCACCAACACCGGCAATGCGGCCGACACCTTCGACCTGAGCGCAACCGGAGTCTGGACAGCGACGCCCTCCGATGCCACTGTAACTTTGGGCGCAGGGGAGAGTGTGACATTTACGGTGGATGTGGATATCCCCGGAGATGCTGCCAATGGCGATTTCGATGTGACGATGGTCACGGCTACGTCTCAGAGCGATGCTTCAGCCACCGACTCTGCTGACCTGACCACAACCGCTGTCGTTGAAGAACCGGACGGGTACATCATCTATTTGCCCATAATAATCAAGAACAAGTAGCCATTAACCCCTCCAATGTTGCAAACAGGGCGCGGAAATCTGCGCCCTGTTTGCATATCAAACTTGAAATACCCTTTCGTACCCAATGACGCTTACCACATTGGGAAGGAGACAACAAGATGAAAACACCTGGTCTTTCACGAATTTTTCACCCATTGTATGTACTTCTGGCAGGGGTGACAGGTGGGGTTATTGTGGTCTTATTGTTTGTACAGAATTATCCCGGACCTGGTGATCTAGTAGGGGAAAAGTTTATCCATACCCCCTCCTACTGGGTGTGGATATTCCTGTTTTTCGTGTTGACGAGCTTAGTCACTATCTTTTTTCTGCCCAGTTGGGGAATGTTTGTCTGGTTGTTCAGGAATCACATTGCCAGCCGCGAGAAAGCCCATCACCGGCGTACTTTTACGTTATTATTGCTTACCGCATCAATGGTCACCATGATTGTGTTTCTATTGTTCCTGCTCATCAATTCCGTTCAACTGGGGTTTCAGGATGACTTACCGAAGGTGCATGGCAAACGGATGACGTTCATGTTTAGTTATATTTATTTGATGTTGTTACCGCTTATCTTGACGATGATTCTGATCCATACGGATGCGCAGGATTTGTCCAGCCAAATCGAAACCGCCGGACAAGACGAAAACAGGCTGTTTGTCTTGATCCAAGAATTATTGATTAATCGCAATTTATTGCAAAATGCCTTGCTCATAGCCGGGATCATCATGAGTATGGTTCCTATCGCGACCGCAGGGCTACGTGCTGCATTGATTGCAGTAAATCCCCAAAACGAACAAAAATTGCCGATTACGGCTGTGATCATCTACGGACTGGTTTTTACCATCCTGTTGATATTCATTTATGCGCCCACCCATTTTGCGGTCCTGGAAACCAGCCGAAAACTGCGCGATCATCTCTCTCCTATGGGTTCCATAGCCACATTGAAAGACACGGTCGAAAAACGCAAGTTATTGGATGAAATGTTGCAAACCAACGTTGGCATCACGCAAAATCTGCGTGCGGGAATTGCGACCCTTTCTCCACTCGTGACAAGTCTGATTGTCAGTGTATTGGGGATAAACATTTAATTTGGAGATCATTCCAGCAACAGGAGTGCCCCAACAAGAAACGCT
>DATDOR010000621.1:0-2337 GCA_035293165.1 Anaerolineales bacterium
TGGTTCGCCAACGCGGCGGAGATGGACGCCCGTGTCGGAGGGCGTTTTTACCTCTGGACGGAAGTCGGCTACCAGGCCATGGGGACATTTACCACCCTCGAAGAAGATCGCCTCATCGCCTGGGACATGCACAACCCCGCCTCCGGGCAAGTCCAAATTACCCTCAGCCCTGAAAACGGCCAGACCACCCTCACTATCGAACAAAACCAACTAGAAACCGAAGAACAATTCCAGGCCGCAAAGAAAAATTGGGAAACGTCTCTTAAAAACCTGAAATCCGTCCTCGAAACCGGCCTCGACCGCCGCTTCTATGACCGGCCCATGATCGGCATCCTTATCGCAGGGATGGTAGACAAAGAAATCAAAGAACGCCTGCAACTCACCGTAGACTACGGAATTCTGCTGGGGGGTACACTCCCCGGTATGGGAGCAGAGGCTGCCGGACTGGCGGATGGCGATGTCCTCGTCGAAATGGACGGCATCGCCATCAAAGACTACCACGCCCTACACGTGGCTGTCACCCCGCACAAGGCCGGGGATACGGTTCATCTCGTCTGGCATCGCGGCGCTGCACGCCATGAAGCCGACATGACCCTCTCCGGGCGCAAAGTCCCCCACATCCCCGCCACCCCTGCCGAACTCGCCGAAGAAACCCGCCAACTCTACGCGCGCCTCGACGCCGAACTTGCCGAAATCCTAGAAGGCGTCACCGAAGAAGAAGCGGAATACCGCCCCGCCGAAACCGAGTGGAACATCAAAGAAATCCTCGCCCACATCATCACCACCGAACGCGCCGTCCAAATCTGGATCATCAACGCCCTCGAAGGCACGCTTTTCCACAACTGGGCCAGCAATAAACACGAACTCATCAAATCTATCGTAGACATCCACCCCACCCTCCCCCACCTCGTTGCTGAACTCTGCCGCACCGAAGCGCAAACCGTCGCCCTCCTCCAACGGCTTCCTCCTGATATCCTCGACCTCAAAGGCGCATACCACAACATCGCCACCTACGTTGGCAAAGACGGCCTCCCCGTCCACACCCGCCTGCACTATGACAGCATCAAAAACCAGATTGAAGCGGCACGAAAATGACCTACAAAACCTACGAAGACGCTCGAACGATGATCGCTGCTCACCACCAAAACGGTGAATACGCCAAAGCGATGAGCATCTTAGACTCCATACGCCCGCAATTCCCCGATGACCAGGTAGATATTGACTACTTCCGCGCCTGCATCGCCGTCCGTCTCGAAAATACGCCCCTCACCTACCAAATCCTCGATGATCTGCTTGCCAACGGCATCTGGTTTTCCGAAGACCTGTTCCGCATGTCTCCCTCCCTTGCGCTTTTGCAGGGAAAACCGGAATTCGAACAGCGGATCAAGTCCCATGCGGAACTCCGCGCCCAATCGGGGGATGCTTACGCCCCGATTTTGCACATCCGCACCCCGGCCGGGGGGGGACTGCTTCCAGTCATATTCCACCTCCACGGCAACGGCAGCGGGGCACTGAACGAAATTGAACACTGGCAGGCCGCGGTTGACGCAGGTTGGCTGGTGGCCGCGCCCAATTCATCCCGCACCTTCTGGGCGGGTGGCGGCTCATTCTGGCCCGATCACGAAACCGCCCGCACTGAAATCATCAAACAACTCACCGACCTCCGCGCCAGACACAAGCTTGACAAAAACAATCTCATCTTCTCCGGCTTCTCTATGGGCGGCGATATCGCGCTCGCCGAAACCCTCAAAGGCGAACTCGCCCCTGCGCGCGGCTTTCTCCTCGTCGGGCCGGGCGGCCCCATAACGGACGAACCTGAGAGTCTCAAACCCCTCATCGAAACGGCGAAAGCCCGCAATCTGCGCGGGGCTATCCTCATCAGCGAATCGGATTCTGCCATCCAGGGCGAAAAGCTCGAAGAAGTCGTCAACCTGCTCAACGCGGGCGGCATCCTTACCAAATTTGAAAAATACCCGGACATCGGACACGTTTACCCCTCCGATTTTGGGGCGCGATTGTCTGATTTACTGGGATGGATAACGGGGAATCATTCCTGAGATGAACAAACACCTTCATGAAACCTGGATGCAAGTCCAACGCGCAGAAACCCTGCTCGTACAAACCGCCGCGTATACCTTTCAGGAACAGTACCGCAATATTCTGGCGGATGTTCCCCTCGAAAGAGACTCGTTGAGACTGCTCCTCCGCACCACTTACGGCCTCAATCAAAATGGATTTCGCCCCGAAGATTATCTGGTTCGGTATCCTTTTTCCAGCACAGCGGCCATCCGAGCGGGGTTAGAGAAACTGATTTATGCGGGGTACATGGTCAAAACC
>DATDOR010000622.1:0-5351 GCA_035293165.1 Anaerolineales bacterium
GCCCCAAAATCTGGGGACTTCCCCGCCGATTCCCAATGAACCACAATTTTTATTCATCAGATGTTGTAACTGCTCAGGCTAAGAAAGCAAGTTTCGGACTAATCCTCTCCCGGAAGGGTCTTTATAGATAAAAACCCGGCCCCTGAAAGGGGCCGGGCAACTAATAGAAATTCACCTGTAGATTTTTACGGTGAGACGACCAGGCGGTCTGTATAGATGTTCTGGTTGCGGTTGCCGGTATTGTTGGTTGCACCCGGCCCCGGTGTCAGGTCACATTCAGCTGCTGGCACGTCGCGGTTGTCCGTCCACACTACGTGGACGATATGGTTGTCGCCATCCCAGCGTGCATCCAGTTCGATGTAGTCGCCGTGGAAGGCCACACTGCCCCCGCCGAACATCTGGCATTGGGCATTATGAGAAACATCGGTCACGCGTACATTGTGGCTGAACGCCGGGTAGGCGTTCCCATCGCAGTTCGAGCAGGCATAGAATACATCGAGCGCCTCATTGGCATCCGTGACGCTGTTGCGGAAGTCATACCAGGCGACATGCAACGCGCCATTCGATACTTCGGCTGTCGGCCAGATCTGGTGCCGATCACCGGGGTCTTCATTCACCTGCACCGGCGCGCTCCAGGTAAAACCGCCGTCAATGGAACGCTGCGCGTAAATGTTGTAGTCGCCATCCACAAAGTTCTGATAAACCACGTAGACGATATTGGGGTTAGTATCATCCGTTGCTACAAATGCGAAAGTGGGTGTTCTGAAGGCCACACCTGGCGCCTGTGGGGAGGCAAGCGCATTATTGAGTGTTATTGGGTTCGTCCAGTGCTTGCCACAGTTGCTAGATTTAACGAGTTGGATTGAAGCAGCGTCTGAGCTGGTTGTGAAAGTCCGGTAGGCAACGTACACCGTCCCATCGGCGCCGATGGCAATGTCCGAGCCTTGCGTCGCGACGGTTCCGCTTTGACCTCCGGTTGAAACCACTTTCGGGTTCGAGAACGTAGCCCCTCCGTTGGCGGAGCGGCTGACCACGATCGGGAATGACCCGCCCAGACCTCGGAAGCTCGTGAAGCTCACGTATACGCTGCCTGCACAGGCGCTATCCTCGGATGAATTCAGGTCAATTTCCATCCACTCCTTGTCCACGAAGGTTCCTGCAAAGCCAAAAGGCTGGTTGGGGACCGCGAAGCCCACTGCGCCGCGGTCTACGATAGTCGTACCTGCATAGGTAAAGTGCGGGGGAGACCCGGCGGTTGTAGTGGTGCTCTCAGTGGCCGCACTACCTGGAGTGTAGTTGTACTTTGCCACGTAAACGACGTTGTCAACCGGTTTATCCGGCTGGTCGAAGTCACGGTTGAAGGCGATGCCTGCGATGTACAGGTTTCCATCTGCGTCAAAGCGCACAACCGGATCGCCCGATCCATCCAGGTTCTTCAGCGGCGAGTTCAGTCCGTCTGCAGAGGTGTCGGTTGGGAAGCCCGGAATCATCGTGTTGTAGCCGCCAGGGAATGGCGCCGCGCCGAACCAGGTCGCCCCGCCATCGAACGACAGATAGACCGGCATCCATGCATCGCCGAAGTGCGGTACCATGCGGTAATCGTTGGAACCGGCAGCTACGATGTCACCAACATTGCCCGTGACAGGGGATGCCGCCGAACTGATGGACACGGTAGGCTCGTTAGCCTGGCGGTTTTGTGCGTCCTTGCTGGGCGTTACATTTGCCACGCCGCCGTCAACATTGTTGTTATCGTCTGTAACTTTAACGTCCAGGCTATCCACAGCGTGTCCAGCCAGTGCGCCTGTCACAGCAATCAGGCTAAACACAAGTAGTATAACGAAAATTGTCCAGCGATGTGAACGAACGAACTTGAGGGGTTTGTAAAAACTCATCTCCATATGCTCCTTTGCAGATTAAAGGTAATCGTAACTACTCCGCCCAGAGTAGCAGGACAGGTAGTCCTAATCCGCACAAATGATCACGCAAAGTTGTAAACTCTGGTGAAGTGATTGGGGCCTCCTCCACAACTATTTATACTATACTTTGATACAATTTTCAAAAGGAAAATGTTGAAATAACAAAACTTTTCCGCTACGCCATCTTTCTCATTAGCGCTGTAATGAATAACATCTCCCCTTCTCGAAGTCGTCTCGTGGCCATCACTTTCTTAAGCTGGATGTCCATGCTCGGCTTTGACTTTCTCTTACATGGGGGCGTGCTGGCTTATCTTTATACGCGCCCATCACCTTTTCTGTTACCCCCCTTGAGCGCATTTCAATTGATCCCGGTCGGGTATGCCTCCTTTCTGCTCCTTGCGATCTTACACATCTGGCTGATGCACCGGTTGAATCTGAACGGCTGGCGAAAAGGACTGGTTTTCGGATTAGAAATTGATTTTCTTGATCTTGCGGTATTTCCTCCCTGCATAAACATTATTCGGCGCGTCGCGGGATGCTTTGAAGTGTTGAAGTTGTAAAGTTACGAAGCGGAGAAACCCCCATGAGCCATCATCTGAATCAATTGTTTCAAAGCCGTGCGCAAGACCTTTTCAAGGATTGGGTCGTTAAGTCCGCCCCTCCCGGCGTGGATTTAAGCCGGATGCGTATCGGGCGCTTGAATCGCGTCCGTGCAGAAATGCAGCGGCAGGATGTGGGTCTTCTTATTCTCAACGACCCGATCAACATCCGGTATGCTACCGATGCGCGGAATATGACCAATTGGACGATGCGTATGCCTGCCCGGTACCTGTTCCTGCCTGTCGAAGGGCCGGTGATCCTGTTTGAGTTCAAAGGGGGGGAGCACCTGGCTCAAGGGCTGGAAACGATAGACGAAGTGCACACCGGTAGCACGGTTTCTTTCGCCACGAGCGCCTACAAAGTGTTCGAAAGGGCTAAAAGCTGGGCTGCCGAATTGCATGGATTAATTCACGAACACGGTCTCGGGCATGTTCGGATTGGCATTGAGCGTTTGCATTTTTCGCTCGTGGATGCGCTGCGGGAACTGGGGTACACCCTCGTTGATGCGCACGCGGTGTTGGACATTGCCCGGTCAGTCAAACTTCCAGATGAAATCGCCTGC
Source organism: Anaerolineales bacterium (assembly GCA_035293165.1). GTDB lineage: Bacteria > Chloroflexota > Anaerolineae > Anaerolineales > JABWBV01 > JABWBV01. The sequence goes on from DATDOR010000622.1 coordinate 3,079, forward strand.
ATGCGGCATTCCATCCAATGCGTCGAATTAGGGCTTCAACGTATGCGGGAAGCGCTCCATCCAGGCATCACCGAAAATGAATTGTGGGCGATATTGTATTACACAGTCATTGAAACCAATGGGGAGTACCTGGATACGCGGTTACTCAGTTCCGGGGAACGCACCAACCCCTGGTACAACGAGTGCAGTCCCAGAGAAGTGCAGACAGGAGAACTGGTTGCCTTCGATACGGATGTGATCGGACCCTTCGGGTATTACACAGACATTTCTCGCACGTTTTATTGTGGAGATGGCGTGCCCAGCCCGGAACAACACAAACTCTACCGCCTGGCATGGGAACAGATTAACCACAACATGGCGCTGCTCTGGCCTGGGATGAGCTTCCGCGAGGTTGCAGAAAGGGCCTGGCCAATGCCTGAGTCCTTTGTTGCCAACCGTTATTTTTGCCTGGCGCACGGCGCGAACATGGTCGGCGGGTATCCAAACATTGCCCACTTACAAGATTTCGATTCCGTTGGGTATGACGGCGTTCTTGAACCCAACATGGTGATGTGTGTGGAAAGTTATATCGGCGAGGAAGGCGGTCCGGAAGGTGTTAAACTGGAACATCAGGTGCTCGTGACGGAGGATGGCCCCGTACTGCTCTCGTTATTCCCCTTTGAGGAAAGTTTGCTGGGGAGGGAAGTGTAACCCATTTGGGAGTACAATTGATTCATCTTATTTGATTGCTCCACAAGGAAAGGTGCGGCATGGCTGAAATTACAGAAACCCCTTCACAAAATATTCTGGATGAACTGGCTTTATTGCGCGTCCAGCTTGATCAGGAAGTTCCCCCTAAAGTGCTGGATAAAAACTTGCTCATCGCAACCTGGAATATCCGTGCATTTGGGAATTTGACGAAAAAATGGGATTCTGAGGGAGACGATAGTCCTAGGCGGGATTTCCGCGCACTGTTGGAAATTACCGAAATCGTCTCCCGGTTTCATGTGGTAGCCATCCAGGAAGTGCGGGAGAACATCCGCGCGCTGCGGTACTTGCTCAAACTGCTTGGTCCGCATTGGGGGGTGATTCTGACAGATGTGACGAAAGGCAGCCAGGGGAATTATGAGCGGCTGGCATTTGTCTTCGACACCCGCGTGGTGCAGCTTTCCGGCCTGGCGTGTGAATTAGTTATCCCGCCAGAACAGTTGGAAAAGGCAGCCATCCAGCCGGATGCCCTTTCCCGGCAGTTTGCCCGCACTCCCTATGCAGTCAGTTTCCGGGCGCATGACGAGACGTTTATTCTGGTCACGATGCATGCCATTTACGGCGATGGGACAGAAGAACGCCAAAAAGAACTCAAGGCGATTGCGGAGTGGCTGGCAGAGTGGGCTATGGACATCAACGCGTGGGATCACAACCTGATTGCGTTGGGCGATTTCAATATTGATCGCAAAGGGGATGCCCTGTTCGACGCGTTCACCGCGACCGGGCTGCGCGCCCCCGCGGAACTGGATAGCGCGCCCCGCACGATTTTCGACACCGGTTCGGATACCGGGCATTTCTACGATCAAATTGCGTGGTTCACCGGGGAGAATAATTCGCCAATTCTTTCCATGAAATTTCAAAATGCCGGATATTTTGATTTTATGCAATCCACCCTGAAAGAGCTGAACCTGACGAAAAATGCGCTCTCCTGGCGCATCTCAGACCATTATCCGCTATGGGCAGAGTTTTCGCTGAGGAAATAAGCGTTGGAACAAAAGAAGATTCGCACAAATGGCATTGCGCTAAACGTGGCTCAAAGTGGCCTGAGGGATGGGCCACTTTTGATTCTCTTGCACGGATTTCCTGAATTTTGGTATGGCTGGCGGAAACAGATTCCCTTTCTGGCAGCGGCCGGGTATCGTGTATGGGCGCCCGACCAACGCGGATACAACTTGAGTGACAAGCCAGACCGGATTGCCGCGTACACGGTAGATATACTGGCCGCAGATGTCATCGGGTTGATAGATGTAGCTGGACAGGAGAAAACTATCCTGATTGGGCATGATTGGGGCGCGGCGGTCGCGTGGTGGGCAGCGGCAGCGTACCCTGACCGGATTTCCCGTTTGATCGTGATGAACGTCCCGCACGGGGTGGTGATGAAAAAACAATTGCGGCGGAGTGTGGCCCAGTTAAGGAAGAGTTGGTATATTTTTTTCTTCCAACTCCCCTGGCTGCCGGAAGCCCTTGCGAGGATGAACCGGTGGAGCGGCGTAGTGCAAGCATTATTACGGAGCAGCCGTCCCGGG
>DATDOR010000623.1:0-6439 GCA_035293165.1 Anaerolineales bacterium
CATGGCCTTTGGTGGTATGAGCGAATTCAGCAGCCTGGCCCTCAAAGATGAAAATGGCGAGATGATCCCCGAAGCAAATGAACGCCTCCGCGAACTGGCTGCCCAACTTTGGGCAGGAGCACGCGGGATGCAGGCTGCCCTGATGAATAAATGAACAACAGTAATTGCTCAGGCTAAAGCCTGGGAACTCCCGAAAAAAGGTGTGCGTGGGAGTGTACACCCGCACGCACACCTTTTTTTCGGCTATTTCTCTACTCTCTACAAACAATAAAACGAGGAGTTATGACCATGAAAAAAGTCCGCCTGATAGATTTCCATGAAGTATCCCCCCTTCGTTCGCAGACGGTCTATCACGCGGCTGGATACGCACTGACCGAAGATTCACCTGATACGATCATTTTGGTCAGTTCCAACCAGCCTTATGTGTGCATTGGCTATCACCAGGATTTGGAAAAAGAGGTTGACCTGGATTATTGCCAGGAACACCATTTCCCAGTACTGCGCAGGGAAGTTGGGGGCGGCGCTGTGTACCTGGACAACGGGCAGATGTTCACGCAATGGATTTTTCAACGCGGACATTTGCCCAAAAATCTGGAAGAACGCTTCAAATTATATGTCCAGCCGCTTGTTGAAACCTACCGGGAATTGGGGATCGAAGCCTATCACCGGCCCATCAATGACATTCACGTCGCCGGGAAAAAGATCGGCGGCACGGGTGCGGCGCAGATGGGGCAGGCCGAAATCGTAGTCGGTAGCCTGATGTTCGATTTCGACAAAGCCAGCATGGCGCGGGTACTCAAAATCCCCTCCGAAAAAATGCGGGACAAAATTTTTGAGAGCCTGGAACAGTATATGACGACCATGAGAGAGCAATTGAGCAAGCGGCCCGACCGGCAGACCGTTAAAGATTTTTACATCCAAAAATGTGAAGCAGCCCTGGGAGTTAAAATCTACGAAGGGGAATGGACAGAAGCCGAAGAGGCAATGGCCGTCGAACTGGACGAAAGGTTTCTTTCGCATGAATGGTTGTACCAAAGGGGTGGGTTGCGCCAGATCGGGGTCAAGATTCACGAGGACGTTCGCGTGGTCGAAGCTGCCCTTAAAGCTCCTGGCGGTTTGATCCGCGTCACTGCCCGCCTGCGTGAGGGGCACATTGACGATCTAGCCTTCTCTGGCGATTTCACCGTGCTTCCCTCTTTTGCTATCGCCTCCCTGGAACAGGCTTTGCGCGGGCTGCGCGCCACCCAAAATGCGCTGCGCTCCCGTCTGAATGACGTTTACCAGCTTTTGAACATCGAATCCCCCGGCGTTACTCCGGACGATTTCACAAACGTAATCCTGAACGCTGCCGGACAGGTGTGACCATGCCCACTTTTGGCTTCGTGATTGACAACCGCAAATGTATCGGCTGCCATGCCTGTTCAACGGCGTGCAAGTCCGAAAATGAAGTGCCGCTCGGCGTTAATCGCACCTGGGTCAAGTATGTTGAAACTGGCTTGTTCCCTGACACCCGGCGGCATTTTCAGGTGACGCGATGCAACCACTGCGCCAATCCACCCTGTGTCCGTATTTGCCCGGTCACCGCGATGTACCAGCGCGGTGACGGTATTGTCGAGTTTGACCCAGACATCTGCATAGGCTGCAAAGCGTGTATGCAAGCGTGTCCCTACGATGCCATCTATATTGACCCAAACAGCGGCACTGCAGCCAAATGCCACTACTGTGGACATCGCACGGACATCGGCCTCGAACCAGCCTGTGTTGTCGTCTGTCCGGTCCACGCTATTATCTCCGGGGATATGGATAATCTCGCCTCTGAAATCAGCCGCACCCTGGCGTCCAATCGAGTGACGGTGCGGAAACCCGATCAGGGCACAGCGCCCAAACTGTTCTACATCGAAGGCAATGACGTGGCGATGCACCCCACCGCAGTGGAACGAACACCGGAGACGTTTCTGTGGGCGGATGTGATCCCGTTGCATCCGAGTATGCGGGGGAAACAAGGTACACAGGTAGACAGGAATAAAGGTACACAAGGTAAACAGGTAGATAGGTACACAGGTATACAGAGAAATACCCAATCACCGATCACCAATCACCGATCACCAAATCCCCAATCTCTCCCCTGGAACGGCCCCATCCAAATCGGCGGCAAGATGGCCGAACACATGGTGCAGGTCTCCTACAACGCCCAGCACAAAATCCCCTGGCACTGGCCCGTTCCCGCGTATCTGGTGACGAAGGGGATTGGGGCGGGAATTTTTATGCTGTTGAGCCTGGGGTATGGGTTGGGATGGTTTCCGTTTGAGGTGAGGACATTTTTGGCAGCCGGGTTCGTCTCCCTGCTGATGATCGTGATTACGACCGGGCTGCTGGTTTTCGACCTGGAAAAGCCGGAACGGTTTTTATCCATCGTCTTCCGCCCGCAGTGGAGAAGCTGGCTGGCGCGCGGGGCGTACCTGCTGATTGGGTTCAGCGCGCTGGCGGGAGTGTGGTGGCTGATCGAGTTGGGCACGCAGATCGGGTGGTGGGGACAACTCCCCGCCGGCGCCCGGGACGCGATCCTGTGGGCGGGGCTTCCGCTCGCGGGGGGCGTTGCCGTGTACACTGCGTTCTTGTTCGGCCAGGCAGAGGGGCGCGATTTGTGGCAGAGTTCGCTGCTGCCCATTCATCTGCTTGTGCAGGCGTTCATGGTCGGGAGTGGGGTGATGCTTTTGGTGGATGCTTTCATCCCAACTCCGGCAGCGTTTGGGCAAGTTGTCTTGATTAGTTTCGCTATCAGCCTGGTGGTTGATATTCTTGTCACCTTTTTAGGTGAGTTCGGCATGTCGCACGCCAGCGGAGACGCCGCAAAAGCTGCTCACGAGATCAAGCATGGGCATTATAAAAATTATTTCTGGTGGGGCAGTCTGGCTGTCGGTCACGTGTTGCCATTAATCTTGCTGATGTTTGGACAACCGTTTCTGTCAGGTCTCGCTGCCATTGCCGCTATCGCTGGTCTGTACGCCTTTGAATACGCGTTTGTGATGGCCCCGCAAGAAATCCCCAACTCATAAAAATCGAGCGAAGTGCTACGTGCGACGAAAAATCGACTCAGTCCTTCGCACATCGCACTCCGCACCCTGCAAATAAAAACTATGACCACCAATCGGACACCTGACACCATAAAACTTGACACCGTCATCCACCCTGACGGCCGTATGTCCCAATACCCACCTCCCGAATATTGGGACGAGTGGGTCGAGTACGAAGGCAAAAGCTGGCCCAAGAAGGTCGCCCACCGGTACACGCTGGTTCCAACGGTGTGTTTCAACTGCGAGAGCGGGTGCGGTTTGCTTGCTTATGTGGACAAAGACACGTTCGAGATCAAGAAATTCGAGGGTAACCCCGCCCACCCCGGCTCGCGCGGGCGTAACTGTGCGAAGGGGCCTGCCACCCACAACCAGATCTACGATCCCGAACGAATCCTTTACCCGCTCAAGCGCGCTGGCAAGCGCGGGGAGGGTAAATGGGAACGCATCTCCTGGGAACAGGCCCTCGATGAAATCTCTACAAAAATGCGCGATAGCCGACAGCGCCGCAAGGACGGCATTGTCTATCACGTTGGGCGTCCGGGGGAAGATGGGTACACCAACCGGGTGATCACGGCCTGGGGGGTGGATGGACATAATTCGCACACCAACATCTGTTCGGCAGGCGCGCGGGCAGGGTACTCTTTTTGGGCAGGGTTTGACCGCCCCAGCCCGGATCACGCCAACGCTCGTGTCATCTTGCTCATCTCCAGCCATCTCGAAACCGGGCATTACTTCAACCCCCACGCCCAACGCATTATCGAAGGGAAGATGAAGGGGGCAAAAATCATCACCCTTGACCCGCGCCTCTCCAACACCGCCAGCCAATCGGATGTCTGGCTCCCCACCTGGCCCGGAAGCGAAGCCAACCTCTTGCTCGCCATTGCCAATTACCTGATCCAGAATGATTTGTATGACAAGGCGTTTGTGGAGAAATGGGTGAACTGGGAGGAAACTTTATTGGCGATTACCGATTTGAGATTGCGGATTGAAGATAAAAACCTCCTCAAAGAAATCCAAAATCAGCATACAATCCGCCATCCACAATCATTTGACCTATTTGATCGATTCCTGAAGGCCACTTATGCCGAATTTACCTTTGAGCGCGCCGCTGAGGAAGCACAGGTGCCCATCGAACGCATCCGCGAGGCTGCCGAACTGGTCGCTAATTGCGATAGCAAGCTGGCCGCACATACCTGGCGGAGCGCGAGCATCGGAAATTTGGGCGGGTGGCAAGTTGCGCGTTGTCTGTTCTTCCTCAACGTGTTGACCGGCAGCGTCGGGACGAAAGGCGGCACATCTGGCAATTCCTGGAACAAATTCGTACCGAAACCGTTCAAATCCCCTCCCCCGTTTAACGCCTGGAACGAACTGCACCTACCGTACGAATGGCCACTCGCCCATTACGAAATGAGCTTCCTGCTTCCTCATTTCCTCGAAGAAGGCCGGGGCGACATTGACGTGTACTTCACCCGCGTCTACAACCCGCTCTGGATCAACCCTGACGGCTTCATGTGGCTCAAAGCTTTTCTGGACGATGAAAAAATCAAGTGCCACGTCGCCCTCACCCCCACCTGGAACGAGTCGGCCTGGTTCGCCGATTACGTCCTCCCAATGGGACATGCCGGGGAGCGACACGACCTGTTGAGCCAGGAAACCCACGCCGGACAGTGGATCGCCTTTCGCCAGCCGGTGCGCCGGGTCGCGATGGAACGGGCGGGCAAACCTGTCCGTTACACTTACGAAACCAATCCCGGCGAAGTCTGGGAAGAAAATGAATTCTGGATCGAACTCTCCATCCAAATGGATCCCGATGGCAGTCTCGGCATCCGCGAGCATTTTGAAAGCCCTTACCTTCCCGGAGAGATTGTCACTGTCGAAGAATATTACCGCTGGATTTTCGAGAATTCTGTCCCTGGTCTGCCGGAAGCCGCCGCGAAAGCAGGTTTGACGCCGCTCGCCTACATGCGAAAATACGGTGCGTTTGAAGTTAAACGAGAGAACTACGTCCCGTATGAGAAAAACGGGTTTGCCACCCCCAGTAGAAAACTGGAATTTTACTCCCCTACCCTGGCCGGGTGGGGGTGGGCAGAAAAAGAGTACACCATCCCCTGGCCTTTGGAGAGCCATGTCCACCCCGATCAGATTGACCGCGCAAAAGGTGAGATGCTCCTCCTGCCCAATTTCCGTCTGCCCACGCTGATCCACACCCGATCCGCCAACGCCAAATGGCTATACGAAATCAGCCACAAAAACCCGATCTGGATGAACCCTCTCGACGGGAAGCGCCTCGGCGTCACGACAGGTGACCTTGTGCGTGTGGACACAGAAATCGGCTACCTGGTGGACAAAGTCTGGCTGACCGAAGGGATCAAACCCGGCGTGATCGCCCTCAGCCATCACCTGGGGCGCTGGCGGCTGGAAGAAGAATCAGGGCTGAACAAGGGTACATCCAATCTGGTGACGATGACGGAAGATGGGAAGGGTGGCTACCTGCTGCGAGTCGTCCATGGTGCGCGAGCGTGGGAATCCTCCGACCCGGATACCAGCCGCATCTGGTGGGAGGAAGTGGGCGTGCATCAAAATCTCACGCACGCCGTCCACCCCGACCCGGTCAGCGGCGCACACTGCTGGCTGCAAAAAGCCTTCAACGTGCGGAAAGCCTTACCGGATGAAAAGTACGGCGACGTGTTCGTGGACACGAACCGCTCGATGGCGGTGTACCGCCAATGGGTGGCAATGGCCCGGTCGGCGCTGGATCATTCTCCCGATGGAACCCGCCGCCCCGCCTGGCTCAAACGCCCGCTCAAACCGGTGGCGGAGGCGTATAAACTGCCTCAAAAGAACGAACAATGAGGCAATAAGCAAGAAGCAATGAAATGGCTGCTTTACCACATTTGGGTTCTTTTTCCGGGCGGCAGTGGGTCCGAGAAAGCCTGGGATTCTTCAGCCGTCCGTTCCAAATCCTGCGTGCATACCGTCGCGAAAATCTGCGGCCTGATCTAATTGCCGGGCTGACCATCGCGGCGGTTCTGCTCCCGCAGAGCATCGCCTACGCGCTATTGGCAGAACTGCCGCAGCAATTTGGTTTGTATACGGCGATTATGGGCGCGATTGTCGGCGCGTTGTGGGGGTCTTCGGCACATTTGCACACTGGCCCAACCAACGCCCTTTACCGCATGCCAACGCCAAGCCCATGACTCCCATTCGCATACTCCTCGCTGATGACCATGCGGTCGTCCGGGCGGGTATTCGCCAATTCCTCGAACGCGCCGCTGACCTGCAAGTCATCGCCGAAGCGGATGATGGAGAGATGGCGCAAGAATTAGTGGAACCGCTCACCGACCGGGAGGCGGAAGTGCTCATCC
>DATDOR010000624.1:0-3633 GCA_035293165.1 Anaerolineales bacterium
CGCCATGGCTTGTATCCCAGGCCATGCCCGGCTGCTGCCCCAGGCCGTGCGTGAATACCTGCCCGGTGCATGGCGGCGGTTGACTTTTGCCAATTCGGACGAAATTTTGGCCGTGACCGGCTGTGTACAGGGGGCCGTTGCACCATTGTGTCTTCCCGAGGATATCCCTGTGGTATTTGATGAAGCCGTCCTCCAATGCGAAAAAGTCAGCATCAGCAGCGGCGACCCCTGGCTGGGGCTGGAGCTCCACCCGAAAGATTTGTTTCAGCTAGCAGGGGCTGTCATTGGGAAAATTAGCGAGGATTAACGATGGCCCACCATCACTGGGAAAAACATCCCTACCGTCTCACCACTGATCTTGCCTGTGTGGACCTGGATTTTGTTTACAGACAACTTTCCCAATCTTACTGGGCCTCCAAACGCACAAAAAAACAGGTAGAAAAATCCATTCGCAATGCCATCCCATTTAACCTATATCTTTGTGAAGACCAAATTGGTTTCGCACGCGTGGTCACTGATCAAGCCGTTTTCGCCTATCTGGCCGATGTAATCATCGATCCCGCCCACCGGGGAAAAGGGCTGGGAAAGTGGATGGTGTCTTGCATCCTCTCACATCCTGAACTCAAAGGGTGCAAAGTTTTGCTCGAAACCCAGGATGCCCACGGGTTATATGCCCAATTTGGGTTTGAAATTAAGGAGTGCATGAAACGGCAACTTTAAGTTTCGTCGTAAACTTGTCCCTTCTTTATGTCACTGGTATAATGCGCTCCCGACTAGGCCTGCTGGAGGCTAAAAATCCAAGTAACTAATCAGTCAGGAATGGGAATAGCCCGAAAAAAAGGTGTGTGTAGGGGTGTACACCCCTACACACACCTTTTTTTCGCCGTTTATTACTCTAAGCTGAATGGTTACAAGGATTTTCGCTCCCGGTATGGAGACCTGCAAAATAAATGTATGAAAGGAGTGCAGACGTCATGACACTGGCAAAAACTATCAAAGAAGGCATCATCAGCGAATACAAACGTCAAGATAACGACACTGGTTCGCCTGAAGTCCAGATTGCGCTACTTACCAGGCGCATCACACAACTGACCGATCACCTTCGCATCCATAAACACGACGAATCATCTCGCCGTGGGCTGCTCAAGATGGTCGGGCAACGGCGCAGATTGCTGGCCTACCTGCGCCTTAAGGAATATCAGCGTTTTATCGCCATTACGGATAAGCTGAATATTCGCCGCAAGTAATCGTCAAATTGGGTAGACGGATTGCAAATTTCATCTACCCATCTCTTTTTCCAGATGCGGGGGACGTGATCACCACGCTTTCATCCTTGCATCAAAATTTAACAGGAACCCCATTCCTACATCATTCTAAACTCACCGGTAAGGCATTGGAGGATGGGGATAAATGTGTTTTGTCCCCATCTCCCAGTCCCTGAACCGGTGGGCAATTTTATCGGAGGAACGATATGAAACCCGAATCAAAACAATATACTGCAAAGGTGGGGGATCAAACCATCACCTTTGAAACTGGGCTGCTTGCCGGACAGGCAGGCGGTGCGGTCACGTTACGCCTTGGAAAGACAATGGTCTTTGCCTCGGCAACGATGAGTTCAGAACCGCGCGAAGGGATTGACTTTTTCCCACTCAGCGTGGACTTTGAAGAACGTATGTACGCAGGAGGACGCATCCCCGGTGGCTTTTTCCGTCGAGAAGGCCGCCCATCTGAAGAAGCGATCTTAACGGCCCGTCTGACTGACCGGCCTCTGCGCCCTCTTTTCCCCAAAGATATGCGAAATGACGTGCAAGTGATTATGTACGCCCTTTCTGCCGATGGCGAAAACCCTCTCGACATTCTTGCAATCAATGCTGCCTCCACGGCCGTTATGATTTCCGACATCCCCTGGAACGGCCCTGTGGGAGCGGTCCGCGTCGGCCTGATTGACGGCGAGTTTATCATCAACCCCACCTTCCAGGAAATGGAAATGTCTGATCTCGACTTGCGTTTAGCCGGGACACGCGATGCCATTTTGATGGTTGAATGTGGTGCGAACGAAGTACCTGAAGATCAAATGGTGATCGCGCTTGAAACAGGGCACAAAGCGATCCAGTCTTTCATTGATGTCCAGGAACAAATGGTGGCCGAAGTCGGCAAAGCCAAGCGCGAATACCCCTTATTCAAGACCGATGAAAATCTTGTGGAAACGGTTAAGGCGCAATTTGCCGGAAAAACTCACGCGGCCTTAGACGGCGACTATACAAAAGCCGAAATGAATGAGGCTATCAAAGCGGTACAACAAGAAGCTATCGAAGCGCTCGCAACCGGGGATGAGTCCACTCCCACCGCCGGGGATGTAAAAGCAGCTTTCGGCGCAGTCCACAAAGCCGTTGTCCGTGAACGGATCATCGAGCGGGGCCTGCGTCCCGATGGGCGATCTATCCGCGAAGTCCGCCCTATCTGGTGCCTGGTGGACTACAGCCCCATCGCCCACGGCTCTGCCATCTTCACCCGGGGTGAAACACAAATCCTGACCCTGGCCACCCTCGGCACCCCGCGTGACGCCCAGGAAATTGACACCCTTTCCCCCATCGAAAAGAAACGCTACATGCACCACTACAACTTCCCGCCCTTCTCCGTTGGGGAAGTGCGCCCCCTGCGCGGTTCGTCCCGAAGGGAGGTTGGACACGGTGCGCTGGCCGAACGGGCACTCGTCCCAGTTATCCCAGCTGAAACCGAATTTCCATACACCCTCCGGCTGGTATCCGAAGCCCTGTCATCAAACGGATCGACCTCGATGGGGTCGGTCTGCGGCTCGACACTCGCCCTGATGGATGCGGGTGTTCCGATCAAAGCACCCGTCTCCGGCATCGCGATGGGTCTTATCACCGATGGGGACAAATACACGATTTTGAGCGATATCCAGGGCCTCGAAGATCACCTGGGTGACATGGACTTCAAAGTCGCCGGGACAGAAAAAGGCATCACCGCCTTACAAATGGACATCAAAATCGCCGGATTGACTGCCGAGATTATGGCAGAAGCGTTGGCGCAGGCCAAAGAGGGCCGTGCCCACATTCTGAGCAAAATGCTCGAAGTGATAGACAAACCCCGTTCTGATCTGAAGCCCCATGCGCCACGTATCATCACGGTCCAGATTCCAGTGGAGAAAATCGGCGCGGTTATCGGCCCAGGTGGAAAGATCATTCGCAGCATCCAGGAAGAAACCGGTGCAACGATTGACATTCAAGATGACGGAACCGTTTTCATTGCCACCAATGACGGTGAAGCCGCCCGCAAAGCTCGTGAAATGATTGAAAGCCTGGTGGAAACCGTCGTATTAGGACGCATTTACACAGGTAAGGTCGTCCGTGTGGCCGATTTCGGTGCATTTGTCGAAATCCTGCCCGGCCAGGATGGGATGGTGCATATCTCCCAACTCGATAGCTTCCGCGTAGAAAGGGTGGAAGACGTCGCCCGGTTGGGTGACGAACTCACCGTCATGGTCACAGGCATTGACGAAAACGGCAAAGTCCGCCTGTCCCGCCAGGCAGTTCTCGAAGGCTGGAGTCTCGAAGAAGCGGCCGAACGTGACAGAGGGGGCGGACGTGGGGGGGGTGGACGTGGCGGCGG
>DATDOR010000625.1:0-5498 GCA_035293165.1 Anaerolineales bacterium
CGGACACCATTTTTTCGGATAATCCCCTCACCAAGTGAACGGTTACCTTGTAACTACTCAGCCAAGAGTAAAAGGTTAGCCATGTTCGATTTTGAACCTACTGATGAACAACAGATGCTCATAGATTGGGTCAAACGGTTCGCGGCCAGTGATCTGCGCCCAATGGCCCATGACGCCGAGGAAACGGGCGACCTGCCCCGATCTCTACTGGAAAAAGGCTGGGAGATGGGGATTCTACAAGCCTCTATCCCTGAAAAATATGGCGGCTTTGGCGACCGCTCTGCTGTCACCAGCATCCTTGCACTTGAGGAAATGGCTTACGGCGATGTCGCTGGAGCCATGGCGTTAATGACTCCTGGCTTGTTTGCTGTACCTGTTTTGCTTGCAGGCAACGAAGAACAAAAAGAGGCCTACCTGCCTCCGCTTGTTGAAGGGACCTGGACCCCTTACACAGCCGCCTTGATCGAACCAACATTTGATTTCGACCCCAACGCGTTGAAAACCACAGCCGTTCGAGATGGAGATGAATATATCCTCACCGGAGAAAAAAACTTTGTCCCGTTTGCGAAAGAAGCTACGGTTTTCATCGTTTACGCGAATTTAGAAGGCATAACGCAGGGGTTTATCGTTCCTGCTGAAGTGTCAGGAATGATGGTTGGGGAGCGGAATAAGTTGCTCGGGGTCAACGCTTTGCCAGTTTACAAAGTGTCACTGGATGGAGTGCGGATTCCGGTGAAGAACCAGCTCGCTTACCCATCAAGGCACGATTTTGCGCCTATTTTGGATGGTTCCTGGGTGGCAATGGCCGCGCTCGCGATTGGCCTTTCCCGTGCAGCATTCGATTATGCCCGCGATTATGCAAAAGACCGTGAGGCCTTTGGTGTCAAAATTGCCCAAAAACAAGCCATTGCTTTCATGCTGGCTGAAATGGCTACCGAAATTGAAGCCGCACGCTTGTTGGTATGGGAGGCGGCCTGGATGTTGGATAATGGCAAACCTGAGGCCAGCAAACACGCTTACCTCGCGCACACAAGCGCCTCTGACCTGGCGATGATAGTCACTGATCGCGCCGTTCAAATTCTCGGCGGGCATGGTTACATTCGTGAACATCCTGTCGAACACTGGATGCGAAACGGGCGCGGAATTGCGACCTTGACAGGTCTTACGATCATCTAAATTGTTACGGATTACACAATATTCTGTATTGGTCAACAGTAGCATGAACACCCGAAAAACAGGTGTGCGTGGGGGCATACACTCCCACGCACACCTGTTTTTCGGAAATCATTCTGTTCAAGCTTTTGTTGGCGACAACATAATACGTAATATTCCCTCATAGCGTAAAGGAGTTCTGTATGATTTCCTTTGACCCACCCAAACCGATTGTAAACACTCAAAATGTGTTGAAAATGATCGCAGAAAATATGATGCGTCCGGTCTCGCGGTATTTTGACGAACATGAAAAAGAAATCCCCTGGGATTACATTAATTTTGTACATATGGGCATGGGCGCGAGCGCCAGGTCTTTTGCACCCAGTCAAAATGGTGACAAGCAAGATGGACGCCCGCCAATCCATTATCAAAATCTGGTCTTTACGATTGAGATGTTGGCCTGGGGAGATGTGGGCATTTATCTCTGCACACCAGGGGGCGGATTAGGTGCGGCAGCCATTGAAGCGACCGGTACGCCGGAGCAGAAAAAACGATTCCTGGAACGGTTCAAGGCGGAAAAGCCAGCTTTTGGAGCAATGGCAATGACTGAGGCTCATGCGGGTTCAGACACTTCTGCCATCCGGACCCGGGCTGCGCTTGACCGAGCATCTAACGAGTGGGTGTTGAACGGGGAAAAGATATTCGTCACCGGTGGGAAAAAATCATTGATCGATACCGATGGCCTTGTCGTCATTTGGGCGACAATTGATCCCTCTGCAGGCCGGGCGGGGATGCGCCCCTTCGTCGTCGAGGCGGGAACACCTGGAATTACCGTCGCAAAAACTGAACACAAGATGGGCATTCGTGCCAGTGATACTGTCGCTCTGGTTTTGCAAGATTGCCGCATCCCTTACGAAAACATTTTGGGCAGCCCGGAAGTTGTCGAACGAAAGAGCACATCCGCCGGGTTCAAAGGAGCCATGAAGACCTTTGACGCCACCCGCCCTTTGGTATCCGCATCAGCCATCGGAGTTGCCCGCGCGACAGTTGAAATGCTGCGAGAGATGCTCGCCCAGCAAGGGATAGAAATTCGTTACGGACTGCCACGTCAAAAGTTAACTGCCATTGAGCGGGATTTTATTGATATGGAAGTGATGCTTCGCTCGGCCTGGTTACTCACGATCAAAGCGGCATGGATGGCCGACAATGGCAAACCCAATCCGTTAGAGGCTTCTATGAGCAAAGTAAAAGCGGGTGAGATTGTCAACAAGATCACCCAAAAAGCTGTCGAGATCATGGGGCCGCTAGGATATAGTCGTGACTATCTGCTTGAAAAATGGTTCCGCGATGCCAAGATCTGTGACATTTATGAAGGCACCGGCCAGATCAACCGCCTGATCGTTGCCCGCCACATCTTGGGTTATTCGGGACGAGAATTGCGGTGAACCATATCAAATACCAGATGCCACTACTCAGCCAGGGAATTCCCTTACCGCTTAACGCAAATTGCGTTTATCATTGACCCTAACGGAGCGGTGTGGCTGATTATGCCAAAAAAGAAGTTTGCCTCAGCTCGCGACGTTCCCTTTTCATGGGAAGAAATGCAAGCTGCAGCTTTGCAAACGGACTTTGTGGACAACAAAACGGCCTCATTTTCGGGTACGGATTACGCCACACGCTTCGTAATTCGAAAGGAGTACAGGCACAAATACGCTTGATTTCAACGGATGGAAAAGAAATCGAACCCAAAGCACAACTCCCAATTCCTTAGATTGTGTTTATTGTTCGTCTTTTTTCTGGTAAGCTGCAAATCGCAAGAAAACTTGCGTGTAGTCACTATTGGTGATCAAAGCGAAACGATTATTCAAACCCCCATAGGCACAACAACTCCCGACGCAGCCAATGGTTCCCCAACTCCGCAGCTGCAAATCATAGGCGATTTCGCCGTTGCGCCCATCATCATCAATACCCTTCCTGCTTCAGCTTCCCCGAAAGAAACCCCTGTACTGCCGACAAACACACCAATAGATGGGGAGGAACTTCTCGCAGACCTCAGCATCGAAGCCCTGGCCAGTCGTGCATACGGCCAGGATGCCGGAACCTTAACAATCGAATCTGTACTGGAAAGTCCAGGTGGATTTGTCCGTGCTCTGATCAGCTATCCCAGTGATGGCCTGAACATCTTTGGTTTTATGAATATCCCTGCCGGAGAAGGCCCCTTCCCCGTCGTCATTTTCGTCCACGGGTGGGTAGCCAGCTACAAATATGAAACATTGGATTACAGCGTTCGCTATGCGGATGATTTGACCCGGAGAGGTTTTATCGTCATTCATCCCAATCTTCGCGGCTATCCCCCTTCTGACAATGGTCCCGATTACTTCGGAACTGGTGAAGCCATAGACATCCTTAACCTGGTTGCCATTGTCCAGCGTGACGCAGGAAAAACTGGCCTGCTGCTGCAAGCTGACTCCAACGCCATCGCTATTTGGGGGCACAGTACCGGGGGCGGGATCGCCATTCGTGTCGTAACGGTCAACCTGCCGTCTGCAACTGGCCCTGGCCCAGCCGTCAAAGCAGCCATCCTCTATGCCCCCATGAGCGGCGACGATTCCAAAAATGCCTATCATACCTTCTACACTTTCTCCGGGCAAACGCGCTGGAGCTATGAAATCACTGTTCCCCCTGAAGACCTGATTCCCATCTCCCCGATGTATTATTATGACCGCATCGAAGCTGCCGTCCAGATTCATCATGGCGAACTGGATAGCTTGATCCCGGTAGATTGGTCACGCGAAACCTGCGACCAAATGAAAGAAGCTGGCGTGACGGTTGAATGTTACGATTACCGCACCCAAACGCACAACTTTTGTTGTGACAGCTACAAATGGATGCTTGACCGTCTCGTTGCTTTTATGGACATCTACTTGCCATGATGAGAAAAGCGGGTTTGATCCTGATCCTGTGCCCAATCCTTCTCGCTGCGTGCGGACAAGAGACAGCTCTCTCCCCCGACGAAAGGTTTGCCACCCAGGCCGGGCCTGCCACTTCGACAGGCTCAGCGCGCGGCCTGAGTGGAGCCGAAGGGGAGCCCACCGTTTCCCCGACGTTGATCCCACCCCTGACGTTCACACCCTCTCCAACCGTCACTGAAATCCCCACACTCTCCCCAACCCCCGATCCATACTGGACGTATACGATGGAATACCTGACTGGCCGGGAATATGGAAACGGAAATCTCGATATCCTCGAAGTCCTGGCGGATAACACTTACTTTACCCGGTACGCCATCCGCTATCCCAGCGAGGAATTAATGATCTATGGCTTTCTTGATGTTCCCAAAGCGGAAGGGCCGCCAGGGCCGGGGCCATATCCCTTCATTATCGCATTGCATGGCTATATTGACCCGGCCATCTATACCACCATTGACTATACCACAGGTTACGCAGATGCCCTCGCCCGGGCAGGGTACATTGTCCTTCACCCCAACCTGCGCGGGTATCCGCCTTCCGATGAAGGCGATAACCTGTTTCGGGTGGGAATGGCGATTGATGTTCTTAATCTGATAGGGATTGTTCAGCAAAACGACTGGGAAGGGACTCCGCTCGAAAATGGCGATCCTTCCCGGTTGGGATTGTGGGGCCATTCCATGGGGGGCGGAATCGCCACGCGCGTGATGTTGGTCAGCCCGGAGGTGGATGCTGTTGTGCTCTATGCGGCAATGAGCGGAGATGAAAAACAAAACTGGGAAGCGATCCATGGCTGGTCGGGTGGCCAGCGCGGTCTTGAAGAACTTTCAGTTCTAGAAGAAGAATTGCCCCGTATTTCACCCGCCTTCTTTTTCGAGTGGCTCACGGCTCCTGTCAGCATTCACCATGGCCGGGTTGATGAACTGGTTCCGTTGCGGTGGTCAGTCGCCACCTGTGACGCGCTGATGGAATTGGGTAAAAATGTGGAATGTTGGTATTATGAAAATATGCCCCACACATTTTACGGTGAGGGCGACCAATTGTTTGTGACAAGAACGATTCAATTTTTCGATGGTGTTCTAAAATGACCCCAGGTCTATTGTGAAAAGTGTGCGGAAAGACCTGACAGGTTTTTTCAAAAAACCTGTCAGGTCTGCAAATTCTAAATGCAACGTAAGAAGGCCGCGTGCCTTTGCGTTTCGAGTTAGAATCCGGGATGAGATGTAGAGCAATGTTTGGCAGTTGAGCCATCATTGCTTCAACTATTCGTAGGAGAAGATGATGAAAAACATTCGCCTGCTTACCTTCTTCGGCCTCATCCTGGCCCTTACCCTAGTGCTGTTTGGCTGTGCAGCCCCTCCCACACCGCTTCCGACCGAA
>DATDOR010000626.1:0-3654 GCA_035293165.1 Anaerolineales bacterium
GAACACAGTTCTATCCGCCTGACTGCCACCCCCGAAAACGGCGAACTGATCGTGCGAGTTGCGGATGAAGGCCCCGGCATCCCCGGTGAACATGCCCAGCGCGTGTTTGAGAGTTTTTACCGCGTGGATACCGGCCTGACGCGCACGCCCGGCGCCGGATTGGGGTTGGCGATTTGCCAGGGATTCGTCCACGCGCACGGGGGGCGCATCTGGCTGGAACCGCAAGAAAAAGGGACTTGCATTGCGTTCTCGCTGCCCATTTCATCGAGCGAAACGGGTACACAGACCACACAGAACAAACAGATGGACACAGAAAATTTATAAAAAATTTCTGTGCCCCTCTGTGAACTTCCGTGCCCTCTGTGTACCAAAGTATCTGTTATGAGCCGCCAAACCATCCTTGTCGTTGATGATGAAAAATCCCTGCGTGATTTCGTGCGCCGTAACCTCGAAGTGCGCGGGTTCAATGTGCTGACCGCCGCGAACGGGTTGGAAGCCCTGGCGCATTTCAACACGCAGATCATTGATCTGGTCATTTTGGATTTGATGATGCCGCACATGGACGGCCTGGAAACGATCCGGCGCGTGCGAAAACAGTCTCTTGTCCCGGTGATTGTACTTTCTGCAATGGGGGAGGAGGGCGACAAGGTGCAGGCGTTGAACCTGGGCGCGGACGATTACCTGACCAAACCGTTTGGCGTGTCGGAGTTGATGGCCCGTGTCCAGGCGGTACTGCGGCGGACCAACTGGCAGGAAATCCCCGAACCGGAAGAAACGCGGTTCGTGCGCGGGGATTTCTCGGTGGACGCAAGCCAACATTCGATCACCTTGCGGGGGAAACCTTTGGACTTGACCCCGACCGAGTTCAATCTTCTGGTGTTTTTGCTGGAAAACACGGGCAAGGTGCTCCCGCACAAGACCATCCTCCAGCATGTATGGGGTAGGGAATACGGCCAGGAGGCAGAATATTTGCGGGTCTATATGGGGCGGTTGCGGCAGAAGATTGAAACTGATCCGGGGAAGCCAGGACATTTGATTACTGAGCGGGGAGTTGGGTACCGGTTTGAGGCGGGTTAATTTTTGTGCAGGGAGGTAAAGCGGTCTACTGATATAAAACAAATGTCCCCACGAACTAGGGACATTTGTCCATTTGTTCCCTGGTTTTTCTCTGCCAAAATGGGGGTAAGTCTTGAGAGTAAAGGAAAGAATGATGATTCGAAATAACTTCTTATTAATACTCGTACTTTTCATGGTGATTTTTGCTTTTCCCGTCCAAGCACAATCTAAAACACCAGTTGTCAATGCCGTTTTATTTTACTCCCCGACCTGTCCACACTGCCATCAAGTCATGAATGTGGATTTGCCTCCACTTATGGAAAAATATGGCGGCCAATTGGTTATTCTGGCTGTAAATGTGACCGTTCAGGAGGGAAGTGATCTCTACCGTCTGGCAGTTGCTGCCTTCAGTATTCCGCAAGAGCGAATTGGAGTCCCAACACTGATTGTCGGAAATACGGTGCTGGTGGGTTCGGGAGAAATTCCCAGCTTCTTTCCGGCAATTATCGAAAAAGGATTGCAAACAGATGGCATCCCCTGGCCCCCATTGCCTGGTTTAACGCCATTTCTAGAAGCCCAGGGCTTGTTGCAACCTGAACCCGTGGAACTTACCATGGGCGAACGATTCGCGTTGGATCCGGTTGGGAACAGTTTAGCCGTTGCAGTGCTCGTTGGGATGTTACTCAGTGTGTTTTTAGCGGGGTATGCACTATTGAAAGGAATTCATCTCTCCCCCTGGCCAGATTGGGTTCTGCCCATGCTGGTGGTTATCGGATTGGCTATCGCCGGGTATCTGACTTATGTAGAAACGGCCAACACGAAGGCGGTTTGCGGTCCGGTTGGAGATTGCAACACAGTCCAGGAAAGTGAGTATGCCCGATTGTTCGGCGTGCTTCCGATTGGCTTGCTAGGGATGGTCGGTTACGTCGGAATTGGGATTGCCTGGATGCTAAAGACTTACTCAGCTAACGAACCAGCGACAATAGGTGCGCTCGCTATCTGGGGATTGGCCTTGTTCGGGACGTTTTTCTCCATTTACCTGACATTCCTCGAGCCCTTTGTGATTGGAGCAACCTGTGCCTGGTGTTTGAGTTCAGCTATCATCATGACCTTGCTCTTGTGGGCTTCAACACCCTCAGCAAAGCAGGCATGGGAACAATCCCACATGACAATGAAAACAGGGCAGGCTTGAAACCTGCCCTGTTTCAGCTTTTCAGTGGTACCCGCCTAATTCCCGGCGATAAAATCTTCCATTTTCTTCCGCGCTTCATCATCCGTAAACTGCACGGGAGGGGTTTTCATAAAGTACGACGACGGCGCAATCAACGGTCCGCCGATTCCGCGATCCAGCGCGAGTTTCGCACAGCGCACGGCGTCAATGATCACACCTGCAGAGTTGGGGGAGTCCCAAACCTCCAGTTTGAGTTCAAGGTTCAAAGGTACATCTCCGAATGCACGCCCTTCCATGCGGATGTGGCACCACTTCCGGTCGGTAAGCCAGGGGACGTAATCGCTCGGCCCAACGTGAACGTTTTCCGCACCGAGTTCGTAGGGAAGCTGGCTCGTGACAGCATTGGTCTTGGAAATCTTCTTCGACTCCAGGCGATCACGTTCCAGCATATTATAGAAGTCCATATTCCCCCCGAAATTAAGCTGGTACGTCCGGTCAATATGTACCCCTCGATCCTTGAACAGATTTGTCAACACCCGGTGGGTGATGGTTGCACCGACCTGGCTTTTCACGTCATCCCCGATGATAGGCAGTTTCGCGTCTTCAAAACGTTTGCTCCAATAAGGCGAGCTGGCGATGAAGACCGGAATCCCGTTGACAAAGGCACATCCCGCCTCAATCGCTTGCTCTACGTACCACTTCGTCGCCATCTCAGAGCCGACGGGCAAAAAGTTAACGACCACGTCTGTTTTTGTGTCACGTAGAATACCGATGATGTCATCGGTCGGGCCAGGGACTTTTTTCACCACTTGCTGGAGGTATTTCCCCAGCCCATCGTGAGTCATCCCGCGTGAAACTGGAACGTTTAGGTGAGAGACCTCGGTAAATTTAACAGTGTTGTTGGGCTGTGCCCACATGGCTTCGCTGAGGTCTTTGCCAACTTTTCCTTCCACCACGTCAATTGCGGCAGAAAATTCGATGTCACTGACATGATACCCGCCGACAGTAGCATGCATCAATCCCGGAATCTCGGCATCCTCCGCTGCATTTTTGTAATATTGCACTCCCTGTACGAGGGAGTTCGCGCAGTTACCTATGCCAATGATGGCGACGCGCACTTTGTTGCTTTTCTTTGCCATGAATGTCTCCTATAAATCACGGGTAGTGATTGATTAAGAATTATTGATGATGCTTATTAAACAGCAAGGCGGGATTATACCCCTGATAATTTGTAACTGTTCAGACTAAAGTTTGCGAATAACCGAAAAACAGGTATGCACCCCCCACGCACACCTGTTTTTCGGTTATCCTTCTAGTCTGATCTGATCCGCCGAAACTTCCCTTTCGGGGTGGCGTTCGGATTTTTTCCTGGGGAAAGGATTGACAAAATCCTCCCGGCGGCTGATCACGACCACGATAACGAGAAG
>DATDOR010000627.1:0-4748 GCA_035293165.1 Anaerolineales bacterium
TGAACGAAGCCGTTATCCTGGATCTGAGCCACCATATGGACCGGATCTTGGAAGTCAACCAGGAAGAGCATTGGGTCCGGCTCCAGCCGGGGGTGGTGTTGGACGTCTTGAACGCCAATCTAGCCCCACACGGGTTGCAATTTGGCCCCGATCCCGCGAGCAGCAACCGGGCGACGTTGGGCGGCATTACGTCGAACAACTCAACGGGGGCGCACTCCATCCTGTATGGGGTGACGACGGATCATGTCCTGGAAATGGACGTATTACTGAGTGACGGCACTTTCACGCACTTTGCGCCTTTGAGTCCCGAACAACTGCAACAGCATAAGCAAAAACCCGGCCTGGAAGGGCACATTTACCGGGCTGTGGACGAGATTGCCTACCGGGGCGTGGAAACCATCCTGGCCGGGACCCCACGCCATTGGCGACGGTGTGGCGGCTACAACCTGGACCGGTTCGTTGATGGGGCGAACTTCAACTGGCCGCGCGACCCGCATTTCAACCTGTCCAAATTGGTTTCTGGCTCTGAAGGGACTCTGGCGGTCATCACGGAGATCAAACTCAATCTCGTCCCGCGCCCCAAAATGACCGGGTTGGCGATACTTCATTTTGATGATGTCCATGCGGCGCTGTCATCGGTCCCTGTCTTGTTGGAGATTAACCCTTCTGCGATTGAGATGCAGGACAAGATGGGGTTGACCCTGTGCCGGGAAGTCCCGGCGTATGCCCGGCTGCTCGATTCCTTTATTGTGGGCAACCCGGCCTGTATTTTGATCACCGAGTTCTACGGGGAAAGTGAAGCAGAGTTAGAGGCCAAAGTCCAGGAATTGCAAGATCATATTAAACGGCGGAGTATCCAGGCCACGGCAGTCGTGCCCGCTATCCGCCAGGATATTCAAAACAATGTTTGGGCGGTGCGTAAAGTCGCATTGGGGCTGCTAATGAGTATCAAGGGCGATTACAAACCGGTCCCTTTCATCGAAGATGCGGCAGTCCCGGTAGACCATCTCGCGGATTATGTGAGCCGGATCGAGCAATTTTGCAAGAATTTAGGGACGGATGTGGTGTATTACGCCCACGCCAGTGCAGGATGTTTGCACGTGCGCCCCCTGATGAACGTGAAACTGGCAAACGAGCGGGAAAAGCTCAAGAAGATCATGCCCTACATGGCCGAAATTCTAACCGGGTATGGCGGGGCAGTTTCCAGCGAACACGGGGATGGGCGGTCGCGTGGCTGGCTGAATGACCAGTTTTTCGGGCCGGAGTTGATGGGGCTGTACCGGGAAGTCAAGCAAGCCTTCGACGCCAGGAATTTACTGAACCCGGACAATGTGGTCAAGTCCCCGCCTGTGGATATGCACCTGCGGTATCAAGACCAGTATAAACCCATCCCGCTGCACGAGCATCTGGATTTCAGCAGCGATCAGGGCTTCATGCGGGCGGTAGAGATGTGCAACGGGGCGGGCATTTGTAAGAAGCCGAGCGGCGGGACGATGTGTCCCAGCTTCATGGTCACACGCGAAGAAGAACACACCACCCGCGGGCGCGCCAATGCCTTACGGGCCGCGATGACCGGGCGTCTCCCTGCGGAAGCGTTCACCAGCGAGCGCATGTTCCAGGTGATGGACTTGTGCGTGGAGTGTAAGGCGTGCAAAGCGGAATGCCCCTCGTCGGTGGACATGGCGAAAATCAAGTTGGAGTTCCTGGCGCATTACTACGAAAAACACCCGGTACCGCTGCGTTCCAAACTCTTCGCAAACATCGCCCGTGCCAGCCACCTTGCCAGTGGGCCGCTGGCTCCACTGGCCAATGCCGTCATGGGGAACGGCCTGGTGCGAAAGGGCATGGAAAAAATGTTCGGGATCAGCAGCCAGCGTAAGCTGCCGGAGTTCGCGCGGGAGCCGTTTACTACCTGGTATGGCCGGAGACGGAAGACGGAAGACAGGCGCAAAACAACCCCGGTCTCCGGTTCCCTCGTTCCTGGGGACAGGCCCCGGTCTCCTGTCGTTCTCTTCAACGACACCTTCAACACCTATAACTATCCTCAGGTCGCCATCGCCGCGACGGAAGTGTTGGAAGCAGCAGGGTATGAAGTCGTGCTACCGGGACACAAATGCTGTGGCAGGCCGATGATCTCGAAAGGGTTGGTGGACATGGCTCGCGAGGCCGCCCGCGAGACGGTGGAAAAACTCTATCCATTTGCAGAAAAGGGGATTCCCATTGTGGGCCTGGAACCCAGTTGTTTGCTCACGTTGCGGGACGAGTATCTTTATTTATTGCCCGGTGACCCGCGCCCGGCGAAGATTGCCGAACACGCGGTGATGTTTGAAGAGTTTGTGGCGAGTCAAATCGGACATGGAACGTGGAACGTTGAGATGGAAGAAACGTCGGGGAATATCTTGTTGCACGGCCATTGCCACCAGAAATCGCTGGTCGGAACTGTGCCGGGCAAACAGACTCTTTCATGGACCGGGGCTGCGGTGACGGAGGTGGATTCGGGCTGTTGTGGGATGGCGGGTTCGTTCGGGTATGAAGCCGAACATTACGAGGTATCCCTCAAGATGGGGGAACGGAAACTATTCCCTGCCGTGCGGGAAGAACCGGATGAAACCTGGGTGGTGGCTGCGGGCGTTAGTTGCCGGGCGCAGATCGCACATGGCACGGGGCGGCAAGTGCTGCATCCGGCGGAAGTGCTGCGGAAAGTTATGAAGTCTTGAAATATAACCATCTCCCTGTTTTGATGGGAGGATAATGAGGATATGATAAAATTCGCGGTCGTTGCCCGAGTTCATTAGTTTTCCTCACAGAGTGGTCTATGTCATTAAATTGGTATGCGTTGAGAAGCAAGCCTCAAAAAGAAGATGTGGTTTGGAGGCAATTACAGTCAAAGGGGGTCGAAGTGTTCTATCCGCGGTTGCGCGTGAATCCGGTCAATCCGCGGGCCAGGAAGGTGAAGGCTTATTTTCCAGGATATATGTTTGTTCAGGTGAATTTAGAAGAATCAGGATTATCTGCATTCCAGTGGATGCCGCACGCCATTGGCTTGGTGACTTTTGGCGGGGAGGCTTCTACGGTACCTGAGCACTTAATCCACGCCATTCGCAACAAAGTCAAGGCGATTTCGGAGGCTGGCGGCATCAACCTGGATGGCCTGAAACCGGGGGACATGGTTCGTGTGCAAGATGGTCCATTTGCCGGGTACGACGCAATTTTTAACGAACGGCTGCCGGGAACCGAGCGCGTGCGCGTGCTGTTGGAGTTTCTCAATCGCCGCCAGGTACCGGTGGAACTGGATGCCGGGCAAATCGAGCGATTGCGACAGAAAAAGAAATAGATTTGAAAACTACGTGTTGCTGGAACGTCTGACGGTCCTTTCCATGTCGGAAGGGCGGAGCGATCCTAAAGCTTGTGAACCGGCTCAACTTAAATCCAATGCTTGAGAATATATGGCCTGCGTATCTACAAGTCTGCCGGGTATTGCCAGGGGAGGC
Organism: Anaerolineales bacterium; assembly: GCA_035293165.1. GTDB lineage: Bacteria > Chloroflexota > Anaerolineae > Anaerolineales > JABWBV01 > JABWBV01. The sequence goes on from DATDOR010000627.1 coordinate 3,492, forward strand.
AAACCTCACGTGGCGGGCGGAAACGGTAGGGAGATGGGAGGGTTTCCTGGAGATGGTGGAAGGGGAAGGGGTGGCTTCACTCCTGTACTGGCGCCTGAAAGACGGGCGCTGGCCTGCCGCGATGCCGGAAGCCGTTCGAGGGGAACTCACCGGCGCGTATTACAACACGGTAGCCCAAAACACTTTGCTCCTTCAGGAATTGTTCAAAGTGTTGGATGCCTTCGCAATGGCAGACATTCCCGTAATCGTCCTGAAAGGGGCTGCATTGGTGGGTAGATTTTATGAAGACATCGGGTTGCGCCCCATGCATGACCTGGATCTGTTGATTCCCGACCGGCAAGTCACGCAGGCGATGGGGTTGGTCCAAACGCTGGGGTACCAACCGGCGGAAGAGGAGATATCGCCGGGAATCAACCGCCAGTTGGCTCATAATACGTATTGGCGCGGGGGACCAGATGGGCGCGTGGGATTGGAATTGCACTGGAATCTCATCGCCAGTCAAGCCGACGACCGCACGGTTCAGATGGATTGGTTTTGGCAGCAGGTGGAAATTTTGCCTGGGGTGGGGACCCGCTATTCAACGCGCCAGCTTCCCCAATTGTGTCCAACAGCGCATTTGTTGTATCTTGCCGCTCACCTGATGCTCCGGCATGGGGGCGGGAACGAGCGTTTAATCTGGTATTACGATGTGGACAGGGTGATCCGGTCCGGGCAGGTGGATTGGGTGATGGTTCAGCAGGAGGCGCAGGCGCTGGGTTGGAGCGCATTGGTGCGGTATGTCCTGCAAGGGGCGGCAGCCCGGTTCGCGACGCCCATCCCCGCGGAGTTGCTGGAGTCCATATCCGGTGAAGAGGACTGGCAAGAATTCTTAGCGGCCAGGCAGAAGATGATCGGGCGTTCACGGCTGGACACCGGTCGTTCACGGCTGGACAGCACCTGGAAATCCCTGGAACATTTTCCGTGGCCCTTGCGCCTGCGGGCCATTTTTGCGCTGATTTTCCCCCGCCCGGCCTATATTCGCTGGCGGTATGCGCCCCGTCCCGCGTGGACCTGGCCGTTGTATTATCCCTACCGCTGGTGGGACGTGTCCAAAGAGTTGCTGCGGGCTGTATTTCCAGAGGCCGGGCAGGCGTAATGCGAAGACAGGGCGCAATCCTCCTGCTCGTCCTGATGGGGGTATCGCTCCCGTTGGCCGGTGGTTGGCGCACCAATCTGGATGCCTTACAGGCGATGGCCATTTGTGCTGGTACGGAGACC
>DATDOR010000628.1:0-6236 GCA_035293165.1 Anaerolineales bacterium
ACAGCGGTGGTGACCAACCCAACGACCATGATCCAAAAGCCGGTTTTGTTCAGTGTGGGGTAGCGGAGAGGGCGCTTCAACCCATAAATAATGGTTAGATTGAGAAAGCCTGTGATGAAAAAAGTTGTCCAAACCAGGGCATTGAGGACACCGTGGAGGGTTAAGCCCTGGTAGTAGGATTGGAGTAATGGTTTGAGATAGGGATATAAATCCAGCCCGGCGTGTTCAAAGGCTTGCAATGGCCCAAACAAACTGCCGATGGTTAGTGCGATGATGGCAATTAGCAGATGCCATCCGACAAATTTTTTCTCAGAGGAAGTGACTTCATATTTTGCGGTCATAGATAGCTCCTTGGGGCGCAAATTACAAATTTACGCGACAAGTTACGGGGTGACTACCACCTTGCCAAACATGATAGCGTGGCCGGTTCCACAGTACTCGTGGCAGATGAAGTTGTATTCACCGGGGTTGTCGAAGTTGGCTGTGAGTTTGGAGACCTGTCCGGGGATGATCATCATGTTGACGTTGGTGTCTGCGATTTTGAAGCCGTGTTGCAGGTCGCGGCTAGTCACGTAGAAGGTGATGGTCGATCCTGCGGGGACAGTGATCTCATTCGGGATATACTGCCAGGTCTGCGCCAGGATGTAGGCCTCGTATTTGCCGGGAGCCAGTTCGCGCAGCCCAACGTTGTCTTTGTACCAGGGTGAGTTGGGGTCGGTGGCAACCGTTTGGGGGTCAACGCGCTGTTCCGGGTTGGGGAGTTGAATACCCATCGCAAATCCGGCAATGCTGACGGCGGTGAAGAATACGATCAGCAAGACAACGCTGACGATCATCCAGGTGCGCTCATAGGGGTCAATGTGCATAGATGTTTTTGTGGTCATAACGTTACACCTCGGGAGAGCATGATGAGGTAGACGGAACCCCAGAGCAAAATAAGGGTGACGACGAAGATCGCCAGCACCAGGGCCGTCCCCTTTGGATGGAATTCTTCTTGGGGTTCTTTTGATTTCTTGGCCATAGAGTTTCTCCTTTATGATTTGTAGAGCGAGTTGCCGACTCGCTTTACTTCATTAACATCCGCAAATCTGCGGCCATGTCTTCAGCAGTGACGCCAAACGGCAGGATCAATTTCAGGTGGCCTGTGCGGTCAATCGTCAAGACACTGGCGGTGTGTTCCATCCAGTATTCGCTTTCAGAGGCCCCTTCTTGCTTCGCGTAATAAACACCGTATAACGCCGCGACCTGAGCGATCTCTTCAGGTGTCCCGGTCAGACCGGTGAACTCAGAATGGAAATAAGTAACGTACTCAGCCAGTTTTTCGGGTGTATCTCGCACTGGATCGATGGAAATGAACAATACCTGGACATCTTCGGCTTTTTTGCCGAGCAAATCCATCGCTTTTGCTGTTACGCCAAGTGTGGCCGGGCACACATCCGGGCAGTGGGTGTAACCGAAGAACATAACCACTAGTTTTCCCCGGAAATCGCGCAGATTGGCGGACTGCCCGGTGTGGGTGGTCAGGGAAAAGTCCGGGGCCGTATCAGGGGCTTGCAGGATTGTGCCATGAAAGGTGTACGGAAACAGGCGGGGCAGGGTGATCCCGGCAAGGGCTGCGCCCAAAATGATGCCGATGGTAAGGATGAGAATGTTTTTCTTGCTCATCAACAGGACAGCTTTAAAACTTCGGAAGTCTTTGCGCGGTTCTTTCCGAAGGGATGCACTTGCAAACTGGTGGTTCGGGTTGGGACAGACACATTTGGAGACTTCCGAAGTTTCATGATGTTATGGCGCATAACACAAAAACAAATGAGCGGCTTCATATACCAGCCGGTTTGCGCCGGTGCTTTTTTGCACTTCTTCGGCGAGCACGCCAACATGCCGGGAAATCCGGTCAACGTCGGACGCCAGAGTCTCGTACCGGTACTGGCCACGCACGATGCCCCAGCCATCTACCAGGACATAGGTTGGGGAGAAGTCAAAACTCTCGTCGGGTTGTTGTTCGTAATAAGCTTCAAACCCGCCCCCGACGATGGTTTTCAGGAGCGTGGGGTTGTTGAGGGTGGCAAAATGCCAGCGGGCGGGATCAGCCCCCTGCGAGGTCGCGTAGGCTTGCAGAACTTCCGGTGTGTCGTATTTGGGGTCGAAGGAGATCGTCACGAGCGTAAATGAAATCCCGTCTAAACCCATCATTTCCACCTTGTCCTGGATGGCTTGCATCGTGGTATTCATATTCGCACACGGGGCAGGACAGCGCGTGTAGGTGAAGTTGTAGAGGATGATTTGGCCGCGCAGGTCTTCGTTTGTCAGGATTTCCCCGTTTTGGTCGATCAAGGCAAAGCCAGGGGCGAGCCGGACGCGGGGCAGAACTTTGATGGGCTGTAAGGTGGCAAAGAGTAAGGCTGAAAGGATGAATAATGCAAAGAAACCCCCAAGAATCATGAGGAGCGCTTTCTTCCAGGAAGAAACGGGGGTGGGAATCAAAAGCGGGGGCACAGTGCGGCTTGCCATAGCGATAAGCCATCTTAACCGAGCGCTCCAACGCAAGCATGGGACGCATGTCCCGAAGTTTTTGGGGCATGTGTCCCTGATGTGGATTTATGCAGGTATGCGGATAAATAAAAGACCCCGGAGGGTGGTCTCCGAGGCCTTCATAAGCGGGGGAGTGAGCAGCCTGGTCTACTCTGGCCTACAACCCGTTTTGTTCGATCACTTGTTTATACCAAAGGGCGCTGTCCTTGGGGATACGTTGCTGGGTTTCAAAATCCACCCAGACAATTCCAAAGCGTTGAGCATATCCAAAAGCCCATTCGAAGTTATCCATGAGAGACCAGACAAAATACCCGGCCAGTGGCGCGCCACATTCGATGGCTTTGTGGGCGGCGGCAAAATGTCTTCGCAGATAGTTTAAACGGTGTTGGTCGGGGACGCGTCCATCTCCGTTGGGGCTGGTGGAATAACTGGCACCATTTTCGGTGATATAGATTTTGGGGACTTGATACTCCACGTACAGTCGCATCAGGGTCAGGTAGAGGCCATCCGGGTAGATTTCCCAGTCCATCTCCGTCCAGTGATCGGGGTCTTTGAGGGCCTGGAAGACCGTTTGCGGGGCGTTGTCAGGGACATCCGCCCGGGCAAGGTTGCGGTTGTAATAATTGAGACCAAGAAAATCAATGGGAGCGGCGATGACGTCGAGATCGCCCTCCTGGACGTAAGGCATTTGATCCTCCTTCAAGAGGTCCCATTTTTTGCCGGAGGCCAGAATGTCTAGCGGGTAGTGGCGTCCAAACACAGGATCGGCGAACCAGCGAGTCCAAAGCCCATCGTCAAATCGGAAGGCTTGATAATCTGCCGGACTTGAGGAAGCGGGTTGCAGCAGGTTGATATTGAGGGTGATACCAACCTCCGCACCAGGACTGTTTTGGCGGATGACGGGAACTGCCCAGCCATGTGAGAGGAGGACGTGATGGCTGACTTTGATGGCGGTGTCCAGGTCTTTTTTGCCGGGAGCGTGTTCGCCTGTCCAATTGCCAACAAAGGCTATAACAGCGGGTTCGTTGTGGGTGATCCAGTTTTTGACCCGGTCGCCCAGACGGTGGCTGACGGCTTCGGCGTATTCGACAAAGGCTTCGGCGGTGTTTCGGACTTCCCAACCACCTTCGTCTTGAAGTGCTTGGGGCAGGTCCCAGTGGTAGAGGGTGACGAAGGGAGTGATGCCCGCTTCAAGCAGGCCGTCTACCAGGCGGGAGTAGAAATCCAGCCCGGGGTCGTTCACTTCCCCCCGTCCGGCCGGGAGAATCCGAGGCCAGGCAACGGAAAAACGATAGGCATTCAGTCCCAGATTTCTCATCAACGCGATGTCTTCCGGCCAGCGATGATAATGATCACAGGCCATATCGCCCGAATCTCCATTCTTGACTTTACCGGGAGTATGAGAAAAGTGATCCCAGATCGATTCGCCTTTGCCATCTTCGTTCCAGGCACCCTCAATCTGGTAAGAAGCGGTCGCAGCCCCCCAGACAAAGCCAGGGGGAAAAGAGATTTTTGAGGTCATACAGACTCCTTTTGTTATTCTCGCGCGCTCAGAGTGATGGAAAGACGGCGCGCCAACTCAGGTCGAGCCAATCTCCGAAACATCAAACCCTTCCCCATACAAAGCCACATTGACCATGCGTTCCCATCCTCCCTTCCAGGGAATCACTTCCAAATATGTCTGAATACGTTCCTGCTTTTCAAACTCAGCCAGCATCTCACGCACCCGCTGGCTGGTACTTTCGCCGTGATCGAAAATAGAAAGCTCAAGTTTTGTCACAAAAAGGGACACTTAAAGAGTTTGGTATAGTCTACCAGTTTTTCTTGATTAAGTGAATCTTAAATTTCGAACAAAATTGTACAAAATATACACCACGACAAAAGGTATAATCAAAACCAACCGCTTAAATCTATGCACAAACTTATCATTCTCATCGAACCCCCTGCTGACGATCCCGATTTTGACGAACGTTGGCCTGAATTCATCACCCGCAGCGCGATCATCCCTGGCTTGCGTCGTGAAACCACCAGCCGGATTGTCCATAAAATGTTTGGCAACTATTCGTGTCAGCTGATTCACGAACTTTACTTCGAATCTGCCGGTGCCCTCCGGGAAGCCCTCAACTCCCCAATCGGGATACAAGCAGGAAAATCTCTCCAGCGCATCACCGGTGGACGTGTTACGTTGCTGATCGCCGAACACCTGGAAGACGATCCGGCCCGATACGCCAATCGGGTTCAAATCCACCCCCAACAGGGGGAACACAGCGCACCCGAACAAGGTTCAACCCCTTGACACCCGCTCTCACCCCATCCGATCTTCAGGCGTACATGAACACCCACGACATTGCGGGTGAAATCCTGCATCTAAAAGTTCCCACGCCCACGGTAGAGACTGCCGCTCAAGCGATTGGCGCGCATCCTGACCAGATCGTCAAATCCGTTCTTTTCCTCATTGATGGCAGCCCTGTGCTCGCCATCGCCTTTGGTACTTCCCACATCGAACGCCGCACCATCGCTGACCGCTATGGCGTAGGCCGCAAACGTGTCAAACTCGCGGATGCTGAAACCGTTCTTCGCTTCACTGGCTACCCTGCCGGGGCAGTACCACCCTTTGGCCACCCGCACCCCCTCCCCACCCTCCTCGATCCTGGCGTATTGCATTACGAACAAGTCTATGCAGGCGGGGGTTCAGACAACACCCTCGTGCGGGTCAACTCTCGTAAAATTCTGAGTGTAACGGGAGCGGAGTTGGTCAAACTGCTCAAAGAAGATGAAGCAGGAATGCAAGGAAATCCATAGAAAAATATGGAAACTCACTCAATACCCGATACCCAATACCCAATAAAGAATAAAGTCGCCCTCCTCACCGGAGTCACCCGCTCTCCCGGTCCGGACCTCGCTCGCGCCCTGGCCGCGCAGGGATGGTGTGTTGCTCTCAATGACCTTACCCCAACTGTTTTGGACGAAATCGTTCACCACATCAACACGGAAGGGGGACAGGCCAGCGCCTACATCGCCGACATCTCCCAAAAACTAGCTCTGCAAACCATCCTTAATGACCTCGAAGATGATTGGGGACACATTGACCTCCTCATTAACAACACCCGTGTCATGCCCACCAAACCCCTCCTCGAAATGGACGAGTGGGACTGGCGGCGCACCCTCGATGTGAACCTGACCAGCGCGTTCCTCCTCACCCAGGTCGTCGGGCGGATGATGCGCGCGCGTGGTGGGGGCACAATCATCCACCTGCTCCAGCCGGACGAAACAGGAGGGCATGGGGCATACGCGGCAACACAGGCCGGGCTGGAAGGGTTGGTGCGCGTGGCGGCGCGGGAGTTGGGGGAGGTGGGGGTTCAGGTGAAGTCAATTGTTTGGGATACCACCTTATCCGAACTGGATAGCATCCTTGTTTGACCGTCAATATTCATGCGAATATAATCAAAACATAGTGGCACAAAGTAACCAACGGAGTCCTCATGTCCCCCTACACAACCCTCCTCACTGAAACCCACGGGCGCGCCGGTCTCATTCGCCTCAACCGGCCTAAGGCACTCAACGCCCTCGACAGCACGCTGATCAACGAACTGATGGACGCCCTCTCCGCGTTCGATGCAGACTCAACCATTGGCGCGGTGGTCATCACTGGTGACGAACGCGCCTTTGCCGCCGGAGCAGACATCAAAGAAATGATAGACGAA
>DATDOR010000629.1:0-4250 GCA_035293165.1 Anaerolineales bacterium
TCCAGCCCCGAATCAGGCGTGCACCCCAACCCTGCTCAACCAATTCTCGCGTCCGGGCAACGGTGTCCCGCGGAAGCCGTCCCAGCGAGTTACCGTCGAGGTAGATCAGGTTTGGGTCATCCACGATGAAACGGGATCGGAAATCAGCAAGTTCGTCCTCATCATCCATTTGGTGTGCGTAAGCCGGATCAGTTGAAAATTGCATAAAGTCTCCGATGTTGTACAATTCAAAAGGTGACAGTCACTGGCGAACGAAGTTCGCATGAAGTGACTGCCACCCGATTTCACGTTTTCAGGAGTTCCCCATGTCCCTCACTTATTCGAGTTATCTAAAAGTTCACGAACTGCTTGATTTGCAGCAACCGCTTTCCGACGGACCAGAGCATGATGAGATGCTGTTCATCATCATTCACCAGGTGTATGAACTTTGGTTCAAGGAGATGCTGCACGAGATGGATTTTTTGTGCGGACGGCTATTGGAGAGCGATCACTGGCGGGCGCTGCACACTTTCCGTCGTATTTTGACGATCTTGAAGGTAGCGGTGCGGCAGATTGACATTTTGGAGACGATGACGCCGGTGGAGTTTCTCACCTTTCGCCACCGGCTGGAGTCAGCGAGTGGGTTTCAGTCGTATCAGTTTCGGGAGTTGGAGTTTACGCTGGGATACAAACGGCGGGGAATTTTTCAATTTTACGAGGACGATCCGGGCGCCCACGCGCAGTTAGAAAAACGGTACCAGGCGCCAACTTTATGGGATGCCTTTTTACATTACCTGAACCAGAATGGCCACCCCATCCCCGCAGAATCGCTCCGCCGGGATGTGTCCCTCCCCATCGAAGCCTCCCCAGACATCCAACAGGCGCTGCTCGCCGTTTACCGGACAAAATCCAACCTCACGCGGGTTTGCGAGCGGATGGTGGACCTGGACGAGGGCTTACAGGAATGGCGCTACCGGCACGTCAAAATGGTTGAGCGGACAATCGGCGTCAAACAGGGAACGGGCGGCTCGTCCGGAGTGCAGTATTTGAAAGGGACGTTGTTCAAGCCGTTTTTCCCGGATTTGTGGGCGATTCGGGCAGAGTTATAAATAGGACACGGATTCGCAGGATTTCCAGGATAAGACGAAAAAAATTGTTTTGGTCAACAGTAGTATGAACACACCTTTTTTTCGGGAATCTCGTTGTTCACACTTTCGTTGACGAATACATAAAACGAAAAAATCCTGATGATCCTGAAAATCCGTGTCTAAATATCCTTAGGCCATCTCGACTTCCGGCAGCTCCGCCATCGCCGCTTCAATCGCTTCCTGCGGATATTCGTAGTCTTGCAACTGGCCCTTCAAGTAATCGTCATAGGCCGCCATGTCGAAATGGCCGTGCCCGGACAGGTTGAAGGCGATGACTTTCTTTTCGCCGCTTTCCTTGCATTGGAGGGCTTCGTCAATTGCGACCCGAATGGCGTGAGCTGTTTCAGGCGCAGGGAAAATACCCTCGGCGCGGGCGAACTGGACGGCAGCCTCAAACGTTGCAATTTGGTGTACCGCACGGGCTTCGACATCCCCATGCTCAACTAACGCACTAACGGAAGGCGCCATTCCGTGATAGCGCAAGCCCCCTGCATGGATGCCGGGAGGAACAAAACTGTGTCCGAGGGTGTACATCTTGACGATAGGGGCCATCATTGCAGTATCGCCAAAGTCGAAGGAGTACTTGCCTCGCGTCAGGGAAGGGCAGGAGGCCGGTTCGACAGCGATGACTCGGGTTTTCATTCCGTTTGTGAAGTTCTGGTGCAGGAAGGGGTAGGTAAATCCGGCGAAGTTAGAGCCGCCCCCCGCGCAGCCAATGACCATGTCCGGGTATTCGCCCGCCATCGCGAATTGTTCGAGCGTTTCCAGCCCAATCACCGACTGGTGCATCAAGACATGTCCAAGCACCGAACCCAGGCTATATTTTTTCGCGCCTCCGGACGTGGCTGCCGCTTCCACCGCTTCGGAAATGGCAATGCCAAGCGAACCGGGGGAGTCCGGGTCTTTTTCGAGCAAGGCACGGCCATAGTTCGTCCGGTCGGTCGGGCTGGCATAGACCTGCGCGCCGTAGCTTTGCATGATCACGCGGCGGTAGGGTTTCTGATGATAGGAGACCTTGACCATGTACACTTCCAAATCCATGCCAAAGAAGTTACATGCCATCGCCAGAGCAGATCCCCACTGGCCCGCGCCGGTTTCTGTAGTCAGCGCCTTTGTCCCCTCCTCCTTGTTATAAAAAGCCTGGGCCACGGCGGTGTTCGGTTTGTGCGACCCCACTGGACTGACCCCTTCGTATTTGTAGTAAATGTGAGCGGGGGTGTCGAGGGCTTTCTCCAGCCGTGCCGCACGGAAGAGCGGGGTCGGACGCCAGAGTTTGTACACCTCTCGCACGGGTTCGGGGATTTCAATCCAGCGTTCGGCGCTGATCTCTTGCAGGATCAGGCTCATTGGAAAGAGCACGGACAGGAAGTCCGGCGTGACTGGCTCTTTCGTACCCGGATGTAAAACCGGCTGGGGCGGGACGGGCATATCGGCATTGATGTTATACCAGGCTTTGGGGATTTTGCTCTCGTCGAGCAGGAACTTGGTGGGGGACATGAGTGACTCCTATTGAATTGAGAAAGGAATGGGAAATCGTCGCTATTCTAGCACAGATTTACTCCCCCACGAGTACTACCACCAATTTCTTTGGCCCATGTACGCCAACTGACATCGTTTGTTCAATGTCCGCTGTTTTGCTCGGCCCGCTGACCAACACTGTATTGGCGGGAAATTTGCGGTCGTGATTTTTCATCCACGCAAAAATATCTGTTGCTAACCGTGCCATCGGAACCAGGACGATGTGAACGGGGGGAAGCAGCGTGACCATGCGGGACTTCCCGGCCCCACTGCTGATGACAAGCGAACCTGTCTCCGCAAGGAAGGCGTCCGCACTGGAGATACCCACATCGGCGGCGGCGCAAATCTCCCGCCAGGATTTCCGGTCAGTTATTTGCTCTGGACTATGAAACTGGATTTCCGGGAACTGCCCATTCCAATCTACTTCATTGATGGGCGATTCGTCGTTGTATACGACGTAATGGGCGTTGAATTCGGTAAACAGTTCGCCCACCTGGGACAGCGCGTCTTCCAGCGACCCTGCTCGGAGTACCTGCCCTTTCACCTTCGCCAGCGATTCGGAAAAGCGGCCGGCGGGGTCGTCGAAGTTTCGGCGGGATTGCCAGGGGGTAGGGAGAGAAGTTACCCTTTTTTGGGTTCGTAATCGGGAGAGAATTTCGTCGCGTGCGTTCATACTTCTCCCTCTTCCCACAGTTTCCGAAATGATTTCTTCGCCAACCTCGGCAGATTGCCGCCAACAAAACTTTGCCCCACCCGTCCAAACCCAGCCGCGACTCTCATCAGCGTTTCGTTCCCCAACACTGCTGCCGCACCGCGTTCGGCTGCCACTTCCCACCAGGGGAGCAGGCCGCGCTGGACTTCTTCGCCGCGCAGTTCGACGAGCATCCGGGGCAGGTCAATCCGTACGGGGCAGACATCTTTGCACGCGCCGCATAGGGAACTGGCCTGGGGTAATCCGGCGTAATGTTCCAGGCCAAACAACAGTGGGGAAATGACTGCCCCAATCGGGCCGCTGTACGGACTGCCATACGCGTGCCCACCGGCCTCGCGGTACACCGGGCAGACGTTCAGGCATGCGCCACAGCGGATGCACTGCAAGATTTCTTCGTAGGTCGTACCAATCAATTTGCTGCGCCCGTTGTCGAGGAGGATAATGTGGACTTCGCGTGGGCCGTCAGGATCGTTGGGGCCATCTGTGTCTGTATTGCGCGCTGGTCCCGTGACAATGCTCGTGTAAATCGAAAGCGGTTGCCCCGTCGCGCTGCGAGCCAGCAAGGAGAGCCAGACCGTGGCTTCATCCCAGGTGGGGGCGATTTTTTCGATGCCCATGACTGCAACGTGAACAGGCGGCAGGCTGGTGACCATGCGCCCGTTACCCTCGTTAGTAACCAGGACGATGCTGCCCGTTTCCGCCACGCCCAGATTCCCACCGCTGATCCCCATCCCGGCGGCGAGGAATTTTTCGCGGAGCATCCGGCGGGCTTCGGCGGTCAGGGTGGGGATGTCGGCGGGGACGGTCTGCCCGGCTTCTCGCGTGAACAGATCGGCAACTTGCTCTTTGGTTTTATGAATGGCCGGGGCGATGATGTGAGAGGGCGGTTCTCC
>DATDOR010000630.1:0-9942 GCA_035293165.1 Anaerolineales bacterium
AAACAAACGCGGGGCCGAACCATCGTCAATGACCGGGTCCTGCGCCAGTCGCTTTCTCAACTGGTCCTATCCGAACCTATCCTGGAAAAAGTCGGACCAGCCGTCAACTCGGGTACTTCTATCTTTATGTATGGCCCGCCAGGGAACGGCAAAACCTCCATTGCCCGTTCCATTGGAAATGTGGTCTCACGCGGCACCATGTACATTCCCTATGCCATTTATATCGAAGGGCAAGTGGTCACATTATTCGACAATGTCAACCACCAATTGGCCCCTGAAGAACATACCACCCAAACGGGGACCGGGTCGCTGCGCATGGCATCCAAACGGGACTCTCGCTGGGTTCAGATTCGCCGTCCGTTTATCGTCACCGGTGGCGAATTAACCTTAAGTGGTCTGGATTTGGTGTTCGACGATGTCAATAAATTTTACGAAGCCCCCTTCCAGGTCAAAGCCAATGGTGGCATTCTGCTGATTGACGACTTCGGACGCCAGCTTGTCCGCCCCCGGGACCTGCTCAACCGCTGGATCGTTCCCCTCGAAAACCGGATTGATTACTTGACTCTGCACACCGGGCGCAAAATTGAAGTTCCGTTTGACGTATTGGTCGTCTTTTCTACCAACCTGCCGCCCAAAGACCTGGTAGATGAAGCCTTTCTACGCCGTTTGCGACACAAAATCGAAATTAGTGACCCCAGCTACCAGGATTTCCGCGAGATATTCCAACGGGTCTCCTCGACGAAAGGGGTCCGGTATAGTGACCAGGGTATTGCTTACCTGCTTCAAGAATGGTACATCAAATATAACCGCAAATTGCGCGCCTCCCACCCCCGCGATATTTGCGATCAAATTTTGGACATTTCGGGATATTTGAGCGTTGAGCCGGTGATGAGCCGGGAAATGTTAGATCGGGCAGCAGCGGCATACTTTGTTGATATTTGACGAAGCGTTTACAGACAAGGTGCGACGCACTTTGAAAGCTACTAAATTTGGTCTTTTTCGAGTGCGCCGCATCTGGACAATATGCACCACACACCCGTATGCCACACATTTTAGACGCCCTGCCCTCCCCTATCATCATCGCACATCGTGGGGCATCCCATTATGCGCCTGAAAACACCCTCACCGCATTTCAATTAGCCGTGGAACAAGGGGCGGATGGGATTGAATTGGATGTTCGCCTGTCCGCAGATGGGCATTTGGTCGTGATCCACGATGCAACCGTGAGTCATTCAACCAACGGACAGGGATGGGTTGCAAACCTGACTCTGGCCCGGTTGCGGGAACTGGATGTGAGTGATCACCCCCTCAAAGGAGTGGGGCGTACAGTACCCAGGCAGCAGATCCCTACTTTGGACGAAGTTTTTGAGACGCTGGGAAATCAGCTTTTGATCAATGTAGAACTCAAACCGGTTGTCCAGCAAATCAAAATCCTTACAGAAAAAGTTGCACGCGCCGTTCAACGGCACCGGTTACAGGATGTTGTGATTTGTTCGTCTTTCAGTCCTTTCGCCTTAAAGACCCTTGAACAATTTGCCCCAGAGATACCGCGCGGATTATTAATCCCGGCAGGCGCCATTCCTTCCCGACTGGCTGCGTTTGCAGGCCGTAAACTCAATTATCAAACCCTTCATCCTGACTACCGCGACCTGTTGAATGGAGCCCTATCCACCTTTTTTCAACAATCTGCACGCCAACGAGTTTTTGCTTATACGGTAAACGGTGAAACAGATATACGCAGGCTATTTCAAATGGGCGTAGATGGAATCTTCACAGACGATCCCCCATTAGCTCTGCACATTCGAGATTCCTAGTGCGAAAGCGATTTCTTTTCCTGATCCTGATATTTTTCATCTTGCTGCAAACCAGCTCACCCGGTACAGCCATTTTTGCCGCACCGTTTGCACAAACATCTTCAGCTGAAGAAAAAGCCCAGACCCTTCTCAATTCGATGACCCCTGAAGAACGAGTCGGGCAGCTTTTCCTCGTCAGTTTCCCTGGCACAGATACAAGTCCTGAATCAAATATTTACGATCTCATCGTCAACCACCATATTGGCGGCGTTGTTTTCAAAAACGAAAATGAAAATATCCCTCCGGATGAAAATTCCTTGCCAGTCCTATTGGCCATGATTCAGTCCTTACAAGAGGCAGAGTGGGCAGGTTCCCAAGAATTAATTCAAGTTCCTGAAACTTTAGAATCTTTTATTCCAACATATATTCCCCTGTTGGTAGGGATTTCCCAAAACGGAGATGGGTACCCTTACGACCAGATTTACAATGACTTGACGGAACTCCCTAACCCAATGGCGATTGGGGCAACCTGGGAGCCGCAACTGGCCGAACAGGTGGGGTTTGTCGCCGGGCAGGAACTTTCTACATTGGGTTTCAATCTTTTACTAGGCCCATCCCTGGACGTGTTAGAAAGTCCAAGCCCCGAAAGCCTGGGGGACCTGGGTGTGCGAACATTTGGCGGCGACCCATTTTGGGTCGGGAAAATGGGCAGCGCATATATTGAGGGTGTCCACGAGGGAAGTGGGGGGAAAATGGCCGTCATCGCCAAAAATTTCCCCGGTTATGGTGGTTCAGATCGGCCTCCCCAGGAGGAAGTGGCTACGGTTCGGAAATCCCTTGAACAACTCAAGCAAATCGAACTGGCTGCATTTTATGCCGTCACTGGAGATGCATCTCCCGCATCCACCGCGGATGGTTTGCTGCTCGCCCATATTCGTTATCAGGGCTTACAAGGCAATATCCGGTTTACTACACGGCCGATTAGTTTCGATGAGCAAGCGTTTGCGACGATCATGAGCATTCCTCAGTTTGCTTCATGGCGAGAAAATGGAGGGGTTGTGGTCACGGATGATCTGAGCAGCCGGGCTGTCCGCCGTTTTTATGACCCGGCCAATACTGATTTTAAAGCCTGGCAGGTCGCCCGCGATGCTTTTCAGGCCGGGAGTGATCTACTCTTTGTTGGGGATCTCACCAGCACGGACGATCCTGACTCTTATGCTTCGATCCTGTACATGTTGGATTTTTTCACCCAAAAATACGAAAACGACTTGCTTTTTCAGCTTCAAGTAGATACGTCTGTTTCACGAATCCTCACACTGAAATATGAATTATATGAAACCTTCTCTCCAGGCAATGTATTGCCTTCCGAGGAAAATCTTACTTTGATTGGCAATAATGATGCAGTCTCTTTTGAAGTTGCCCGGAAAGGAGTGACCCTGATCAGCCCAACTCTGGATGAATTGGAAAATGTCCTATCTGACGCGCCAACTCTCAGTGACCGCATCATATTCATCAGCGACGCCCATAATTACCAACTTTGTAATCAATGCCCAGCCCAATCCACTCTCGGGCCGGAAGCCTTTCAACAAGCTGTACTGCGTCTTTATGGGTTTGAAGCAGGCAATCAAGTCATACGACAAAATTTGTACTCGTTTACGTTTGATGATTTGCTGACCATGCTTGACAATCCTGGCAGTTATAGCGAGTTGAAAGTACGAATGCAGAACGCCCAATGGCTGGTCTTTTCCATGTTGGATGTCCGAATGGATAGACCTGCTTCCGGTGCTTTACGCCGTTTCCTGAATGAGAGTGATGAATTGTTACCGGGCAAGAAGGTCATTGTTTTTGCATTCAACGCCCCCTATTACCTGGATACGACGGACATTTCAAAGTTGACAGCTTATTTTGGGATGTACAGCAAATCCCCGCAATTCGTAGAACAAGCTGCGCGCATACTGTTCAAAGAATTAACCCCTATCTTCGGCGATTTACCCGTGTCCGTTTCTGGGGTTAGATACGACTTGAACTCAATCACTTTTCCTGATGAACAGCAAACCATACCCGTTTTGTTAGACCAACCGACAGCAGCAGTATCTACCCCGGAAGGAAATGGTGAGGAAGAACAAATCCCCAATATCGAACCCACGCCATTGACGAATTTTAAGATTGGAGATGTGATTGCCATTCGAACAGGTGTTATCGTAGATCACAATGGCCATCCTGTCCCCGATGGAACTGTCGTGCAGTTTGTTTACGAGCGTACAGGGGGGGATATCAGCTTTTCTCCATCCATCGAGACCGTACAGGGGATTGCTCGTACAACCTATCTGGTGAATGGGGGTGGACAGTTTCAAATTCGTGCGATCAGCGACCCTGCCACCCAATCTGCCCCCCTGATCCTGGAAATTCGGGGGCCGGAGGCGACCCTCATCCCAACATTGATGCCAAGTCTGACGCCTTCTCCCTCCCCGACGTTGGAACCTACCCTGACCCCCACCCCAGTCGAAACGCCCCAGCCGGAGCAGGTACTTCACACACAAACCGATTTCGTAGATTGGGGATTGGGCTTCTTGGTCACATTGGCTGTTAGCCTGGTAGCCTACTGGATTGGATTCAACCTTGGACAGGTGCGTTGGAGTATTCGTTGGGCATTATGTGCCTGGATTGGTGGGTTAGTAACATACACTTATTTTTCCCTGGGTTTGCCTGGCAGCATGAAACTTCTAACGGAGAATGGCCGCGCGGGAATTATTTGGATTATTTTGGTTGGTGCGGGAGCAGGCTGGGCTGTTGGTTGGTTCTGGAGATGGGTTAGTCAAAAAAACAGACGCCGTCCTACACCCAACCCAGAGTCCTCTGTTCCGGCAAAAACTAGAAGTGGGTAAGTGTAATAATCAGGCTTAACAAGATCAAACCCACCACCACCAGCGCTAAACGAGTTTCTAACGAGGATGCAAAAATATCTTCAATGCCTGGATTGGGGAGTCGCCGGCCAGGAATGTTTGCCGGATTCCAATCTCCTAACAGTACTTTTCGAAGAGTTTCGACATCATCAGGCCGTTCATCAGGATGTAAGCTCAATGCCCAGGCAATCGCCCGCTGGGTGCGGCTGCTGATGTCGGGATTAATCTCTTGAATCGGGAGGAGAACTTCAGGATTTAAGAACCGTTCTTTGGCTTCGACCGGGGGAGTGCCTGTCAACAGATGATATAGCGTCGCCCCAAAAGCGTAAATATCACTGCGAACATCGGTGTGTCCTGTATCCCCTCCATATTGCTCTAAAGGCGTATAAAGTGCGGTCCCTCGCCCCTGGAGAATCGTCATCGTCATTTCACCCGGGGCCATAAGTTTGACCAATCCGAAATCCACCAGCTTGATCAAACCGCTAGGAGTAACCTTAATATTGCTAGGTTTAATGTCCCGGTGTAAAACGGGTGGATCTAAACTATGCAAATATTTTAGCGCGTCACAAAGCTGACTACTCCAGGAAAGTACCTCTCGTTCGGATAAGAATTCACCGCGTTGCCGTGCTTCGACCATTAGCGTCCGCAGGTCCTTTCCAGGAATATAATCCATTGCCAAAAAATCCCGCCCGTCTGACGAGAAAAAATCTGATACTTTTGGAAGGTTGGGATGATCCAGGCGCGCGAGAATCGTTGCCTCGCGAAAAAACTGTTCCCTGGCCTGTTGGAGACTTTCCTCTGACAAATTGGGATCATGATAAATTTCTTTGAGCGCGCACGACCGTCCATCCAGAAGCAAATCGTCGGCAAGATAAACATTTCCCATACCCCCCTGACCAATAATATTCCGGATTTTATACCGGTCGCGAAGAATGACGTTTCCGCGTAAGGCTTGTAGCATAATCAAAAGAATACGTAACTACTCAGCCCAGAGTAGAAATGACTCGAAAAAAAGGTGTGCGTGGGGTGTACACTCCACTCACACCCCAAAATCTGGCATTAACCACGGCAAATCCCAAAGAGCCTGTTTAGAAATCTTCATAAGTAAGGTCAATTGCGTGGTATTATACTCGTGGAGGAAGGATCAATGGAGAGTTCTAGCGAAGAGACCCCTGTATTAATGGCACAAGGCGGCCCGCTGAGTGGACAACGGTGGATGCTTCGTGGCGCTGTGCTGATTGGGCGGGAAAGGACATGCGATATCGTCATCCCTGACCGTCAGGTGTCTCGTCACCACGCTCGTTTGATTCCTCATAAAGATGGGGTCTACTTAGAGGATTTAGGGAGCAAAAACGGCACTCATCACAACAAACATCGAATCTCACAAAAAATTCTTCTCCAGGATGGAGACACCGTCCAGATCGCGCTGGCCCAGGAATTCACCTATATCAGCGCTGACGCGACGATGCCACTTGATGCTGGGGCAAAACAACAGGCAAAGAAAAAAGAGCCCCGACCTAGACTTCATTTAATGAAACACTCTCGCCAGGTATGGATTGGGGATAAGGAAATTGACCCACCGCTTTCTGTTGCCCAATTTCAAATGCTCGAAATGTTATACGAACAAGAAGGGCGTGTTGTATCCCGCAAAAACCTGGCAAGCGGCGTGTGGGGTGAAGAACAGGCCCTGGATGTATCTGACCAGGCTCTGGACGCGCTCATCCGTCGTTTACGCGACCGCCTGGCAGAAGTAGACTCAAAACACAGCTTCATCGTTACCGTCCGTGGGCATGGACTGAGACTAGATAACCCCCCGGAATAAAAAGGTTCTTTAGGAATCGGCGGGGAGGTCTCCAGATTTTGGGGCAAGATAGTTTCTGGGGACCTATTTCATGGGCTTTTCAAATTCATCCGCATCGAATGTTTCAACACCTGCCGGTAAACATTTTGCACCCGTTCAGCTAATGCATCATCCCCACTGGCCTCTACCTGTCCCATTACGCCCACCAGGGTCTCTGCAAGGGCAGAAACTACCTCACGTGGTAACTCATCAAGAACTTCTTGTCTTGCTCCGGCATCATCTATTGCAATCAATTCATTGAGCACTTGTACTTCTGCTGGGGGAGCGCTCAACGCTTCGATCTCTTCCAAAACTTCCTGCAACTTTCCACTCCTTGGAAGATCACCGGCTTTTCGTGCCGCCTCTAACTCAGAATCCACGACACTCAAAAACAGCTCATCAATTGCAGGAGCATTTTGGGCAATCACTTCCTGGATATTATCACTCGCTATCACAGCGTCTAAGAACTTGCGAATCTGGATAACTTGAGATTCTCGTCGTTGATCATAATCTTTGGTCAAGGCCAGTAACTGCTCACGCAGCTTCGCCAGCCGGGCACGGCCATCTCCGCGCGCGCGATCAATCCGGTCGCTCAACATCTGGAAGAACTGGTAATCCATCCCCCCGCGCGCAAGCCCGACATATGCCTGCACGCGCGTCTCGTTCGGGGCTTTGATCACCAAATCCAACAACTTCTCCCGTGTCAATTGGCTGTCCAATTCTTGTAAGGATTCAATCGCCGCTTCCACTTCCTTTTGTTGATCCTGAATTTCTTTTCCATATGAACTTAATTCGACCACTTTCCGCTGCACATCCGCCATCCGCCGTGCCAGCCGTTCGTTCCCGCTTGCTGCCGCGTTGGCCAGTAATTGGCTATACAAAGTAAAGAAATCCCGATCAATTAACTTGTCCTCCTGCTGAATGGCTTCTAACAAGGTCTCATCCGAGGGTGTGTTTAGAAGCCGCTGAATGAGATTCATGCGCTGCTGCTGCCCTTGAAGCATCTCTTTGGTGATGCCATCCGCCTCCAGAATCGTCTCTATTAACGTCTGGTAAGTCAGCATTGTCTTGGGCTGGAGCAAGTACGCCCTACGTTTCTCCTGTGGCAAGGCATTCACTATCTGTGTTATCAATGGGCCAACTACTCTCTCCTGCATATCCCGTGGCAGTCCTAATTCCGGCGGAACAAACGTTAAAAGCAGTTCCTTTACCGCATCATGGTACACAATGGGAATCGAATAAGGTCCCTGGTACTGGCAAAACGGGCATTGCATCAAGTTTGCCGCACCCGAAAGCAGCCGGTTTTTCGCCTCAGAATCCTGGTTGGTGTCAAAAACCTGTTCGTATTCCACCAACACAGGTTGGCGGCAGTTAGGGCAAGTGGTTTGGGTTTTACGTGTGGGCAATGAAAACTCCTAAGATTCATTTCTAGGTAAAGAAAAACAGATACGCGCCCCCTCTCCGGGTTTGGGATCCACCCAGATACGTCCTCCATGCGCTTCGATAACTGCACGTGAAAGATATAACCCCAACCCTGCCCCCTTCGTCGTGCGCGATGCCTGATCCGCGCGATAAAACCGGTCAAAGACGTGAGGAATATCCCCCGGCGCGATGCCCGGCCCTTGATCGGATACACAAACCACCACCTGGCCAGAGAGGGCGCGTCCACTCACACGAATTTCACCCGCGCGCGAAGAATATTTGATCCCGTTCGAGATCAAGTTGGAAAGCACCTGGCCCACCCGTGTTTCGTCCCCCAGAATGATAGGAAATTCTTCGGGAAAGTCCACGACGATGGTATGCACATCCGACTGGGTGCGGAACCGTTCAGCCAGCCGTTCGGCAAGTTGGGGCAAGGAAAGGTCAGCCAGGTTTAGCTTCAATCCTCCGGCTTGTAAGCGGGTAGCATCCAGCAAGTTTTCAATCATTTCTCCTAGCCGGTCAGACTCTTCTTCGATCACTTCCAAACTGTCTTCGATGATTTCTCTGTCCCAAGAAGCGTCTTCCCGGCGCAGCGTACTGACATACCCTTTGATCAGGGCCACAGGCGTTTTCAACTCATGGCTGATGACCGAAATAAAGGTGCTTTTGAGTTCCTCTGCTTCACGGAAACGCGACAGATCGCGAACAGTCGTGATCACGTTCAACAAAACGCCGTCCGCCCCAATCACAGGAGAGTAGGTGACTCCTGCGGGCAACGGGACACCTCCTGGCCGGGACAGGTCACCTTCCACGTACAGGGTCGCGTTCGGAGTCAGCGGCCACCCTCCCGCCTCGGCCTCGGACAAGATCATCCCTTGCGGGTGTCGAATCCATTGGATCAGGTCATCATGGTTTTGCCCTTGAATCTCCGCTACCGGCATCCCCCACATGTTCGCAAAGGCCGGGTTACAGCGTTCGATGGTATGGTCGGCAGTCAGGATCAGCATCCCATCGGCCACCGAATCGAGGATGGCACTCATCCGGTGTTGTTCGCGGCGGCTTTGATCGTAGACCTGGGCGTTATTAACGGCAATCGCAGCCTGGTCGGCGAAGCTTTGCAGCAGGGTTAAGTCATTACGTGAGAAGCGCGCGGCGTAGCTGCGGAAGATAAAAATCACGCCAATAACGCGCTGGTGGGCGATGAGCGGCAGCCCCACTCCTGTAAGCAATCCCAAAGATGCTGTGCGCGTGAGTTCTTGTAGTAAACGGTTGAGTTCGGGTAACTCGAAACGAGCAGGGTCCTCATGAAGGGGAATTTGGGTCAGGAGCGGGTCAAGATACCGTAGAAAAGCCGGATTGATGCCGTGTGAAGCAGATAGTTTCCAGGATTTGTCCCCCGCACCATCTTGTCCGCGCAGTAACACGACCCCAGCCTGTCCTGCCAGAATCTCCGCCGATAGACGTAAAATCCGCACCAGCAGCCGGTCGAGGTTGAGTTCCTCGGTCATACTGCGGGTTATTTCAAGCAGGTAGTCTCTTTGACGGACGCGGAGGTCGGGGAGCATGGTAATTGGTAATTGGTAATTGAGTAATTACCCAATTACCAATACCTTAACTACTCCTTTTCAGCGAGGGTCAACGCCTCTTCAAAAATCATCAACCCCTCATCTGCTTCGGATTTGGAGAGACAAAGAGGTGGCGCCATGCGAATGGTGCTTGCACCGCAACCCATGACGACAAGGCCCTGTTTAAAGGCGAGGTCTTCGGTCCGGTAGCGCAGGTGTTTGGCAGGTTCCTTTGTGGCCCGATCTTTGACCAGTTCGATGCCAATCATCAGCCCTTTACCGCGCACCTGTCCAATGCTTGGATGGCGCATCTGGATTTCTTCGAGAGCGTCAAGCATGTGTTGGCCCACTTCCGTAGCATTTGCCATATATTCGTTCTCAATCAGATCGAGCGTCGCCAGGCAGGCTGCACAGGCAAG
>DATDOR010000631.1:0-12635 GCA_035293165.1 Anaerolineales bacterium
GCCTATTACATGGATGCGGAAACGTGTTTGTTCACCCGCTCGCGGGATGTGCGGGCGTTTCATCCGGCGATTAACCTGAAGGAAAACCATGTCGAAACGGTGATGGGCGATTTTCGATCTGTAGATGGGGTGACGGTTGCATTTCGGGAAAGCCAGCGCGACTGGGTGACGGGAGAAGTGTTGGGGGAGTTGACGTGGCGTACAATCGAGGTCAACCCAGATTTGAGTGAAAAAGATTTTGAGATGCCGTAGACTTAAGGGGTTGGACGTATAATCTAACTGCCTGATAACGTTTGGTACGATTGCGATTAGATCAAATGCATACCCTTGGAACCCCAATTGATGAAGTGCTTGGCTGGTGCGCCTCGGTATTGGGACCGGTTAAATTGACATCTGATCACAGCAAGGCGCATGGCGAGCATGAGTCATCAACCTTTCGTCTCTACACTCAAAAAGGTTTTTACTATCTTAAGATTCATCGTAACTACTCAGCCCAGAGTAGAAAGTTCCGAAAAAAAAGATAGGTGGGGGGATGGCCATCCCCCCACCTATCTTTTTTTTCGGAGACTCTCCAAATACGTCTGAGCAGTTACGATTCATCAAACAGAATCGCACTGGCACAATGAAGTTCATGCCTATGAAAAGTGGGCCGGTGTTTTTGGCGACTTTGCCCCCAGGTTGCTTGCCGTGCGTGAAGAAGCTCCCTGTGCCTTGATTGTCAGTGAACTGCCTGGACAGATTGTAGAACATACGCCGTTGGCTCTCGTACAGGAGCAGTCCGTCTGGCGAGCAGCCGGCGCCGCCCTTGCCGTGCTCCACGATTTTGCGATAGGGGATCGCTTTGGTCCATGCCTGCGCGATGGTTCATGCGCTGAGGCGTTTCCCCAAAATGCCAGGGAATACGTTTCCCAACGATTCAAACGTCAGATAGATCGTGCTGTTCCTGGCGGATACATCAGTGATGATGAGTTGGGTACGCTCCATGCTGCTTTCGACCTTGTACCGGCGTTTGAAGGAGAGCGCCCAGTCCCCTGCCACAGAGACTATTGTGCTGCCAACTGGCTCGTAAATACGGATGGAGTTTGGACAGGCGTAATAGATTTCGAGTTTGCTTATTGGGATGTGCGCGTTGCTGATCTCAGCAGAGATCCAAATTGGTGCTGGATCGGTCGGCCCGATTTGATTGAAGCCTTTTGCGAAGGATACGGACGCTCTCTGAGTCCCTTAGAAGAACAGCAACTCCTTGTGGCTCATGCTGAATATGCGCTTGGTGCGATTCTCTGGGGACGTGACCATGCTTTCTATGGCTTCGAGCGGGAGGGACACGAGTCTCTTGCTCACCTGACCTCTCTGCTAAACTAGAATTTGCGCGATGGGAGCAGTGGAAGCGAGGGAAGAGGCTCTTTGGGATTTGCCGTGGTTGCCTCCCCGCCGATTCCTAAAGAACCAACGAGGGAAGATTAATGGAGTTTGAGTTGTAACTAATGTATAATTCCTCCGTAAAGTAACACAGAGGAAGTACATGTCGTTTTTTCGCAACCTTACACCCATCGAAATCGTTTATTGGGCCTCTGCCATCGTTGGCGGGATTCTCTTTTTGTTCCGCACGGCGCTGCTCTTTATCGGGGGAGATATTGGGGACACGGATGGCGATGGGGATGTTTTTGATGGTGATGGTGATTCTGACTTTAGTTTTAAGCTGCTCTCTCTTCAAGGGTTGACCGCATTTTTTATGATGTTTGGGCTGTCAGGGCTTGCTTTTGTGAGCAGTGGATTGGCCAGCATCTGGTCCACCCTGGGCGGGGCAGCCGTGGGGCTGTTTTCTGTGTGGGTCCTCCGTTTTATTTTTTCGTTCTTCATCCGGTTGCAGTCCGATGGAACCTTGCGACTGCAAAATGCGATTGGCCAGTCTGGGAAAGTTTACTTGAGGATTCCTGCTAATGGGACTGGACAGGTACAGGTATCCGTTCAGGGTGGTTTGAAAATCTTCGACGCACAATCTGTGGACGAAGAGGAAATTCCATCAGGGGAAAACGTTCATGTGGTGGATGTCATTGGAGAGAGGCTTTTGGTCGTCGAAAAATTAAAACAAAAAGGATGAGTTTAAGATGGACGCAACAATTTTTACGCTTTTTGCAGTCATTGCTTTTGTCATATTGGTTTTCTTTACCATTCTTTATTTGACCTCGCGCTACAAACGGTGTCCCTCAGACAAGATTTTGGTCATTTATGGGCGGGTGGAAGGTGGAAAATCAAGCCGCACTATGCACGGAGGTGGAGCGTTGGTCTGGCCGTTGATTCAGGATTATGCGTATCTCAGCCTGACCCCTATGACTATTAATATTCCGCTCGAAAATGCGCTCTCCCTTCAAAACATTCGCATTCACGTTCCCAGTACGTTTACCGTTGGAGTTAGTACTACCCCTGACATTATGACGAACGCGGCAGAACGTCTTCTCCATCTCCCGCCGAAAGAAATCGAGGCGATGGCAAAGGAAATCATTTTTGGGCAGCTTCGTCTAACGGTCGCTTCGCTGACCATTGAACAAATCAATCAAGATCGGGAGAGTTTTCTGGAATCGATCCGCCACAACGTCGAGCCAGAGTTGAATAAGATCGGCCTTCACCTGATCAACGTCAATATCACCGACATAACAGACGAATCAGACTACATCGAAAGTATCGGGAAAAAAGCCTCCTCTGAAGCCATCAACAAAGCAAAGGTGGACGTTGCCGAGCAAGAAAAACTTGGCGCCATCGGCCAGGCTATGGCAAACCGTGAAAAAGATATTCGTGTGGCTGAAAACTATGCGGAAGCTGAAAAGGGGAAGAAAAAGGCAGATGCCGAACAGCGCATTTATGTTCAGGAGCGGGAAGCGGAGGCCGTAGATGGTGAGAACCGTTCCAAAGCCAATATCGCAAAATCGAATGCAGAGCTGGCTGTTCAAGAAGCGACCGCCTTTCAGCGATCTGAGATTGCAAAGCGGGAAGCGGAAGTCCAAATTCAAAGAGCCCAATATCTTGCAGAACAAGAAAGGCTAAAAGCATTAGAGATCGTCCGCGAGGAAACGGAAAAACTCAAAATCGAGATTGCTGCGGAGGCAAAGGCTGAACAGACCCGCAGGGAGGCCAAAGGGGAAGCCGATGGTATCCTGCTGAAATACCAGGCTGAGGCGGAAGGGATCAAGCGTTTGCTAGAAGCCAAGGCGGATGGGTACAAACGGTTAGTGGAAAGCACCGGCGGCGACACGCAGGCCGCTGCCACGTTATTGATAATCGAAAAGATGGAAGAACTGGTCGAGAAACAAGTGGAAGCGATCAGCAACCTGAAAATTGACAAGATTACCGTATGGGACTCTGGCAGTTCGAATGGCAGTGGGTCAACCACCTCGAATTTCATCTCGAATCTGATCCGCAGTTTTCCTCCACTCCATGATCTTTCCAGGATGGTTGGGATCGAGTTACCCGATTATCTCGGAAGGGTTTCTGAGCAAAAAGAAACCATCGAAGCTGATGAGAAACAGCATAGCACATTGGCTGCAGATGATGACGAGGTCGGGAGCTAACCGCTTACCGTCGGCCCGGCCTGCTCAATCTTGATCCGAACCAACACACGCTTCTCCTTCCCCATTGCCTCGCGATACTCTTCCCAGTTTGGGTGTTCTCCCACCACGCGTTTGTAATAATCCACAAGGGGTTCCAACGCAACCGGCATGGAGATGATTTCGGCCCTTCCATCTAACTGAATCCAGCGTCCATAAAACTTATCGTTGAACACACAAACCGATGCGCGCGCGTCACGGCGCAAATTTTTCACCTTATACGCCGTCTCCCGCGAACTGATGATGCCATAGCCCTCCGCGTCCAATCCAATCAGAATGGGGGATAACTGAGGACTGCCATCCTTCTTATACGTCATCATCACAGCACGGTGATTTTTCGAGATAAATTCTTGCGCTTGTTGAATATCCATAGTTAACTCCTTTTTGGTACACAGAAAACACAGAAAGCACGGAATGGCACAGAAACTTTTTTCCTGTTTCCATCTGTTTACACTGTGCCATCTGTGTACCATCCATTATATCCAACCAACTTCGCAGCCATGGGGATTTTCCGATCAGGTTTTTCTCTATCGCACATCAGGAACGGCGTTCGTCTCCCTCAATGCAGCATTCAAATAAGCAAGAACGAACGCTGTTCCTTGACTGAGTAATGAAGGCTCTTTGGGATTTGCCGTGGTTGCCTCCCCGCCGATTCCCAAAGAACCAGTAATGGAAGATGTACGGAAGAAAATCAGGTTTATAATCTAATTCATCCTTTCCATCCCGGATACTAAACGTGACAAATCTTCAAAACAAAGCCTTCACCACTCGAACCGTCCACGCGGGCGAAGGATTAAAACTCGACAGCGGAAACCCCGTCGTCTCGCCCATTCACCCCTCCGTTGGCTACACCTTCGCCGACTCCAACGACCTCGATGCGGTCTTGGGCAACGAGAAAGCAGGCTTCGTTTACTCCACTCGCTATCACAACCCCACCATTCATGCCTTTGAAACCGCTGTTGCCAACCTGGAAGGCGGCGAGACCGCATACGCATTCTCCTCCGGCATGGCGGCGATCCACATGGCGATGCTGGCGGCAGGTATTAGAGTGAGAACGCACGTCGTCGCCGCGGCGGATGTCTACGGAGCAACATTTTCCCTGCTCCAACATCTCTTTACCGAACTCGGAGTAAACGTCCATTTCGTGGATATTCTTGACTTGGCCTCCGTCCGAAACGCCGTTGCGGAACACCAACCCGCCGTCCTCTTCGTTGAAACCATCTCCAACCCCTTGCTCAAAGCCGCTAACTTGCCCGAATTGGGAGCGATTGCCCACTCCGGCGGGGCGT
Organism: Anaerolineales bacterium; assembly: GCA_035293165.1. Lineage (GTDB taxonomy): Bacteria > Chloroflexota > Anaerolineae > Anaerolineales > JABWBV01 > JABWBV01. Next base: position 4,892 of record DATDOR010000631.1, read on the forward strand.
TGTTCATCGTTGACAACACCTTCTGCACCCCCTACCTGTGCAACCCCCTCCGGTTCGGCGCGGACATGGTCATCCACAGCGCAACCAAATACCTGTCCGGGCATGGCGACGTGATGGCAGGAGTCGTCGTCACGAACGCCACATTGCGTGAACGGATGTACACCCTCAACAAACTCGTTGGGAGCAGCATGGGGCCGTTCGAAGCCTGGTTGGCTCTGCGCGGACTCAAGACCCTGTCGCTCCGCATGCGCGAACAATGCGAAAACGCCCTCGCCATCGCCACCTGGCTGAAAAACCACCCCAAGATCACCCACGTCAACTACCCATTCCTGCCGGATCACCCGCAATACGAACTTATGCAAACCCTGACCAGCGGCAAAGGCGCAGGCGGCGTCCTCTCCTTCAACATCGCCAATGCAGGCCGGGAACAGATCTTTGCCTTCATGGATGCGTTGGAACTCATCCAGCCCGCCACCACCCTCGGCGACATTTACTCGCTGGTGCTGTACCCCACCATCGCCTCCCACCGTAGTCTGACCCCCGAACAACGCCAGTCGTCAGGTATTGGCGATGACCTCGTGCGCTTGTCCATCGGCATCGAAGACGTGGCCGACATCCGGGCTGATTTGGAACAAGCCCTTGCAGTCATATAGAATTTGTACACAGAAGGCACAGACCTTAACTGAAAACACAGAAAAAATCTGTATTCATCTGTCCGTTCTGTGTATTCTGTGCACCTTCTCTTCTAAGGAACCCTATCTAAAAGCCTAAAAGATGAGCCAAACCCGCCGCCACACACGAACCGAGCGCCGCTCGACTGTCACTTCCCCTCTCGCGAACATTCCCTGGCAGGCCATTCAAAACCGTATGTCCCCCCTCTCGCGCCTGGACGCGGAGTCGGAAGAAAAAATCCACGAAGCCTCGATGCGGATTCTCGAAGAGATCGGCATCGCGTTCATGGACGATGAGGCGTTGGACTTGTGGGCTTGGGCCGGGGCCAAAGTAGACCGTGCTCGCCAACTTGTCCGCCTGGATCGCCATCTTGTGCTTGAACTCGTTGCCAAAGCGCCGCAACAATTCACCTGGCGAGCCCGCAACCCCGCTCACAACCTGACCATCGGCACGAACCACATCAACTTCGCCCCCAATGGCGGCGTCGTGTTCACACAAGATATGGATCGGGATCGCCGACCCGGCGAAATGCAGGACTACCGCAACCTGCTCAAACTCGTCCAAATGTGCAACGCCCTGCACTTCACGGGGGAACAGCTCGTCGTCCCGCACGATATCCCCGTCTCCTTCCGCCACCTCCAACGCTCCCTCGCCGCCCTCACCCTCACCAACAAAGCGTACATGGAAGCGGCACATGGCCGGATCATTGCCGGAGACGCCGTCCAAATGGCAAAAATCGTCTTCGGGGAAGACATCACCCAATCGCACGAACCCTCGCTCGGAGGCGTGATCAACGCCAGCAGTCCTTTGCGCTACGATGAACGGATGATCGGCGGGATGCTCACCTACGCCCGCGCGAATCAGGCCTTGATCATCACCCCTTTCATCCTCGCGGGGGCGATGAGCCCAATCACGATGGCGGCCGCGGTCGCCCAGCAGAACGCCGAAGCCCTCGCGGGGATTGCGTTTACCCAACTCGTCCGCGCAGGGTCGCCGGTGGTGTACGGGGGGTTCGCCACCAACATTGATATGCGGAGCGGCAGCCCGGCCTTTGGCACCCCCGAAGGCGCGTGGGCGACGATTGCAGGCGGACAAATGGCCCGGCGTTACGGCGTCCCCTACCGAAACAGCGGCACGCTCAACAATTCCAATGTCCCTGACGCCCAGGCCGCGTACGAAACCATGTGGGCGATCTGGCCTGCGGTCTTGTCCTATGCCAACGTCGTCATGCACGCAGTCGGTTGGCTGGAAGGCGGGCTGACGGTCAGCTACGAGAAAATGATCATGGACATGGAAAACCTGGCGATGTTTCAGCACTTTTTCCAGGATGTGGAAATCAGCGACGAAACCCTGGCGTTGGACATGATCGCCGAAGTTGGCCCAGGTGGGCATCATTTTGGCACGTCCCACACCCAGGCCCGTTACCGGACGGAGTTTTATTCGCCATTCCTCAGTGACCGCCAAAACCATGAGAATTGGGTGCAGAGCGGTGTTGGGGACGCGGCGACCCGCGCAAACAAGGTTTGGAAACAGGTACTGAAAGATTACGAACAACCACCGATAGACGAAGCTACACGTGAGGAACTAGAAGATTTCGTCGCCCGGCGTGAGAAAGAACTGCAAGGGGTAGAGTTGTATTCTTGAGTAGAAGGTACAACCCACCGTACGGCAAGTGTGCCACACCCGATCAAACCCTCACAAAGATTTCATTACCCTCCTCCAACGTTACCGCCAATTCCTGCTCCTTCTAACCGGGGCGATCTTCATCGGCGTCGTCATCGAACTCTGGTTCACCGGACGTACAGACACCCCCATCCAGTTCATCCCCTTTATCCTGAGCGGGTTGGGGCTGGTCGCCGTTGCCGAGGCACTGTTTCGCTTCAGACTAAGAGAGAGAATTTATCAAAAGCCTATCCTTTCACCGCTCCCATCGTCAACCCTTCGACCAGACGATCCAGGAAGAGATTGTAGACAAACCCAACCGGGAGCGCAACAATGACGGCTGCGGCCAACAGCGATTGCCAGAAGAACACATCCCCGCGCACCAATTCAATCGGTACACCGACACTGATGGTTTTGCTCGCCGAGGAGGAGATGAAGGTCAGGGCATAGATGAATTCGTGGAGCGTGAGGGTGAATGTAAAGACGGTGACAGCAATCACTCCCGAAACTGAAAGGGGCATGATTACCTTGAAAAAAGCGGCCAAACGGCTGTATCCGTCCACCATCGCGGCCTCTTCCAGGTCTTTGGGGATAGACTTAAAGAATCCCATCAACAACCACGTACTAAAAGGGATGGAGATGGTGGGGTATATGACAACCAATGACCATAGACTATTGTTTAATCCCAAAAAGACCACCGTGCGGAAGAGAGGAAGAAATAGCAGGGTGGGGGGAACCAGATAAACAAGGAAAATCCCGATGCCCGCGCGCTCGCCCCAGCGTCCGGTCAGCCGTGCCAGGCTGTAGGCGGCAGGGATGGAAATGACCAATGTAATAATCACGACCAGGGTCCCCACAAAGAACGAGTTCTTGACAAAGGTCATGTAGTTGGTGCTTTCAAATAGAAATTTCAAATGGTCAAGCGTGGGCGGAAAGTTGTAAATGAAGGGGTTGTTTTGGGGGCGATAGAGGTCTTTATCATCCTTGAACGTGTTGATGATCATGATGAGGAACGGGAAAGCGGAGAAAAAGCAAAAGAAAGCCACCACGAGGTAGATCAGGGCTTGTTTAAGCCAGTGTCGAAGAGAGGTCATGTTAATTTACCTCCGTTCGGCGCGCCAGGCGCAGGAGCAGGATTGCCACCGCTAACAGAACCGGGAAGAAAAACAAGGCGACTGCCGCCCCTTCGCCCAATGCGCCCCCTTGAATGCCTTTGAAAAACGCCCAAACGCCCAGAACTTGTGTGTAATAAACTGGCCCCCCACGCGTGAGAATAAACACGACAGCCATATCCGTAAAGGTGAAAACCATACTGAATAGGAGCGCAATATACATAATCGGAAGGACAAGAGGAATCTTGATGCGGAAGTGGATCCGCCAAAATCTGGCTCCATCCACTTGTGCTTGATCGATCAGGTCTTTGTCGATAGAAGTCAACCCTGCCATTAAGATCACCGAGGCAAGAGGAAGATTTCGCCAGACATAGACCATAATCACAGAGGCCATCGCAAGCCCCTCACGTCCCAAAAAGTTCATGTGATTACCTGGGCCTAAGAGCGTGCCCGGGCCGAGCAGGTTTAAGTTGACCAATATCCAGTCAAACGGGCTGAATTTGGAATCGAGCATCCACAACCAGCCAATCACTCCAAGCGAGATCGGCGTTGCCCAGGGCAGCATGATCAACATCCGGGCGAGCCATTTACCGCGAAATTCTTGTGTGAAAACCGCAGCGACGATATTGGCAAAAACGAGGATCAATACCTGAGAAACAATCGTGAACAGGATGGTGTCCTTAAGGGCACGGATGAATTGGGGATCACGAAGAATGACGATGAAATTTCGAAAGCCGACAAAATCCAACGTGGTGTCCCCCACGCTCACATCTGTCACACTAAAAGCTATCGCAACGAAAAAAGGTATAGCGACCAAAAGAAGGATGTACAAAACCGCCGGAGCCAGGAAAATCCCGCCCAGGATGTTTTCACGGTCGGCAATCGAACGAAATTGAAAATTGCGCGGGGGAGTCACCGCAGTAGAGGTCATAATGGGTTCTCTCTTGAAAATATCCGTGGCTTCCTTCAATCTGTGACTCAAGCAACAAGACACAGATGAAAAGAAGTCACGGATGGAATAAATAGGTTGTAACTACTCAGCCGGGTAGAGGATTAGTCCGAAACCTGCTTTCTTAGCCTGAGCAGTTACAATAGGTTTTCATTTGTCTATGGTGAGGCAATGGCTCCTCAGCAACTCCTTACAAGTTAAATTGGCCATATTGCTAAATGGGTTGAGACTCGATGCGCGTACCTTGAGCTTTATCGAAAAACTGGAGTTGTTTTTGCTGGACAACGAAATCATAAGTATTTTCCGCTGCAATTGGAAAATGCAGTTCAGAAGAAAGTTTCGCCACAATGAAAGACTCTTCAGCCGTATCACTTAACTTGCCGTAAATTAACTGGTCAGCGCCTAAATACTCGACGCGGGTGACTTCAAAGGGAAATGTCACCAGGGTTTCTTGCATATTCGCGATTTCTTTTGGCACAAATTGTTCCGGGCGAAACCCAACGAGGAAATTGCCCCGATCCAGGATATTCATCCCCGGCGACCCCAGGAAGGTTGCCACAAACGTATCCGCCGAGTCATGATAGACCTCGGGCGGGGTTCCCACCTGCCGGACACGGCCCTTATTCATCACGACAATCCGGTCTCCCATGCCCATCGCCTCAACCTGATCGTGGGTGACGAAAATCGTTGTGATCCCTGTCCGGCGTTGGAATCGCTGCAATTCATCCCGTGCGGAGGCGCGCAATTTCGCATCCAGGTTGGAGAGGGGTTCGTCCAACAGCAACACCTGGGGTTCTTTGACCAATGCCCGGCACAAAGCCACGCGCTGCCGCTCCCCGCCGGAAAGTTGGCGTGGCTTGCGATGCAGGAGGTGTTCGATGCTTAAGGTGCCTGCTGCCTCTTCAACTTTGGCGATGATGGCATTTTTGGGTTCTTTTTTTGCGTGCAAGGGAAAAGCGATATTGTCGAATACCGTCAAATGGGGGTAAAGGGCATAACTCTGAAAGACCATCGCAATTTCACGGTCGCGAGGGGGGAGGGTCGTGACAACACGCTCCCCAATCACGATCTCTCCTCGAGTGGGTGTTTCCAGCCCGGCGATCATCCGCATGAGCGTAGTCTTTCCACAACCTGACGGCCCTAAGATCACCAATAATTCCCCTTTGCTAATGGCCAGGTCAACCCCGTCAACCGCTTTGACATCGCCAAAATGTTTTTGGATGCCCCTGAGTTCTACAACGGCCATAGATTCTTTCCTTGTTACTAATCAGCCAGGACAGGGATTAACCCGAAAAAAAGGTGTGGAAAACTTCGTTTATTCGGGGTGTACACCCCCACGCACACCTTTTTTTCGGGGAGTATTCTCTCTTAACCTGAGCAATTACCTTTCTTTGTTATTCAACCCACCCACAGCAAACCCAATGGGACATCCTGTGGGTGGGTAAGGGTTGGAGATATTTTCAACCGGCTCAAGTTGACTCTATTGGCTGCAACCTACAAAGCCTTTCTCGCGCCAACGGTTGAAAATGTCGTTGATTTGGGTCTCAGCCTCGGCGATGGCCTCTTCGGGGGTTACTTCGCCGAGCGCGGCGCGCCCCATCATCGTCGGGATGATGTTCGTGGCATAGATCTCGGAAACTGCGGGGTTTGACGGGCCGGGCCATCCCAGGTAGGTGACCCAATCTTTCGCATCCAGCAGGAAGGTCAGTTTGTTCGCCGGGCGGGAGCCAAAGGGATCGTTTTCCAGCCAGCCGCCCAACTGGGGCACCGTGTTTTCAAAGGCCGGGAAATTGTACAACTCGCTGTTAAACGTCGCCTGGTTGTAATTGGCAGTCAAATGCAGCAAGAATGCATTCGCGGCATCCAGTTCAGGCCCCTCTTCGACGTAGTTGGGGATGACGTAGACGTACCACAGGTGAGCGGAGGCATGTTGGTCCCCGCGCGGGCCAATCAGCGCAGGTGTGAAACCAATGTTATCCGCCGCTGCTGCATCAATCTTTTGCAGACTCCGGTACGCTGAAATAGAGTTGAGAATGTAGGAAAGTTCTCCGGCGATCAACCCTTGGTTGTTCGATGCCGCGTTCCAACTGAATACCTCTTCCGTCATCGTACGATTATACAACTCGACGACATAATTGACGGCTTCTAACACTTCAGGCGAATTAATCACCACACATTCATTTTCATCCTGAACAGAACCGCCGAACGACCAGATAATCGCCCGCATCGCCATGTTCGAGTCAATTTCAGGAGATAGCCCCAATCCCATCGGGACACCAAAATCGTTCTTGATTTGTTCGCCGCCGACCAGCAAATCATCATATGTGACTGGGCCGTTCGGGAGACCAGCTGCCTCCCACATCGTGCGATCGTAATCTCCGGGGTCGGGAACCCATCCATGACAGTACCCGTACCACATGTCGGCGGCGGGCAGGTAAGAGTTTGCACTACAGGTTTCTGCTTGCGGGCCGAACAATTCCTGCGCTTGCATGTTGACATCGGTCATATCGCGCAAACCTTCGATAAAGAGGGAGCCAGCCAGAGGTAATTCAACCAGCACTGGCCCCTCACCTGCGTCAATTGCGGCAGACAGGGCGGGATTGAGATCGGCAATGTTGACGTGATCAACCGTCACTTCCACGCCGTTGGCCTCGCCCCAGGCCTGGGCAAATGGATCAAACCAGGCATCGTATTGGGGGACGAAGTGGCTCCATTGGAGAATGTGCAATTTTGTCCCCTCAGGGAACTTCTCCTTCTCTACTTCAACCACGACTTGCTGAGTGACCACCTTTTCCACCTCAACTTCCTGGGTGACAATGGTCTCGACCTCAACTTCCTGGGTGACGATTCTTTCAACTTCTTGCGTGACGACAATTGTCTGCGGCTGGCAGGCAACTAAAACCGCTACTCCTACGATTAGGAACACGAACGTTAGGATTCGTTTGTAATTCATTTTTTGCTCCTTTGATCCAAAAGGGGAATGGACTGGCGGAACTCTTCCACGCCAGTTTCCAATATTACGAAAAATATTTGGGACAAATTGGTGAATCAAAAAATTTTTTCTTAGTTATTTTTCATAACACCTCCGCATATCAAAGAGCAATGACCTTATTTCAACGGAAATTAAATGCTCTCTGATAACAGCACACAACTTTTGTCCCCAAATCTTCAATATTGTGTGACTGCTCAGGCCAAGGCAGATGAATCTCCGAAAAAAAGGTGTGCGTGGGGGTGTACACCCCGAATAAACGAAGTTTTCCACACCTTTTTTTCGGGTCATTTCCACTCTGGGCTGAGTAGTTACAAAATTGTATGCTGTAATGAATAGGGTTGTCAACTATTATTAACA
>DATDOR010000632.1:0-3878 GCA_035293165.1 Anaerolineales bacterium
CGGGTGCTCGCCCTCAAAGACCGGCCGGGCCAAAATCCCCCCGTTGAAGTGATGTGGGTATACACCCCTACCATTTCGTTGGGCGGGCCGGGATTAGATACGTACAGCCCCGCCCTGGCAGACGCCGATCTGGACCTCCATGTGCCGCTCGACGAGACGCACGTCATCCGCACCGCTCCGCTGGTTTGGGATTTTGGCGAAGGCCCCACCGTCGTGTTTGGCTGGCTGCCCACCGACCTGAACGCCGCGGACGCCCGTATTTCCGCAGTCGGGTTGGAAGCCGACATGAATGGCGGGACGGTCACGTTTACCCATCGCTGGACGCGGGACGACTTTGACGCCTGGAAATCCTCCCCGGCGCTGGTTCCACAACCTGAAGGACCCCCGTTAATTGTGATGGGATACGGGCTGGGCATTGGTTCCCCGCCGACGCAATCGGGATCGGTGGGGCAATGCGTTTCCGGGCAGGTGTTTGGCGGCGTGGTTGCGCTGGACTGGCAGGGGGAAGCGGCCTGGACGCGTGACTTTGGCAACCTGGAGGGCAATGTCCGGGCATCGCCTGCAACCGGAGATTTGGATGGGAATGGCGTAATGGACGTCGTCCTTCCGGTTGGCTGTTTTGGCGGGCTGCATATTTATGATGGCGCTGGAGGTCAGGAACTGTGGTCGCTGCAACTGGGACCACGCGCGCAGAATTCTCCCTCTCTCGGCGACATTGATGGGGATGGGCAGCTGGAAATTGTGTTGGGGAGCTACGATGGGCGTGTATGGGTTCTCGATGGCGGCGTGCGTATTTTTCTGCCGTTGATGATCCGGTAGGAGGTAACAGATATGAACAACCCAATGATTCGCAGTGCACTCCTCACCGTCCTCACCCTCTTCGGCGGGCTGGCGGTGGGTTTTCTGGTCGGGAGCGCCCTGTACGGCGTACTACCCGGCAGCACAATCGAAAATCCGCTCCCGATGCACATTACGATTGCCGCCCTCCCCGGTTTTCTGGGAGGAGGCGCGGCGTGGGGCGTCAGCGCGTGGGCAATTGGCCGGGGATTGCGGGATAACGCGCTGGCGTGGTCGCTGTTTTGGCGGGTGGGGCTGGCGGCTGGCGGGGCGTTTCTGGCAGTAAATCTCATCATGCAAGCGGCGGGCTGGGTCGTCGGCGCGCCGGGTGCGGCAGAGCGGGCGACCATGCTGACGGTAATGGGGCTGGGCAACATTGGCGCGGCGTTGGGGGGGGGTGGGGTGATGGGCCAGTTGTTGGCAAGATGAAGCAAATTAAGGTTCCGGGAATTCGTTCCGCACGCGTTACCCTGTCGCGGTAAAATCAAGGCACAGCAGATCGAAATAACGTAGTCCAGGGCCTTGTGCCCGCCGGCTGTCAGACGCCCACAAGAGCCTGCGCTGATTATGGTCGAAGTGGGCTGGATTACTCCAATCTGCCGACACTCTTATCCCGGAGGTTCCCCATGTCCATTGAACAAATCCGTGCTCAGGTCATTGCCAGCATCTGGCAGGCGATCGCGCAAAGCGATGTTGACCTGTCCACCATTCCCCAGGAAGAACAAGAAAAATTTGTTCGCAAGGTAGCTGATAGCCTGCTCGCGACCGTCGATCAGCTCCTCGATGAAGCCCAGCCCACTCCTCATCCCGAACCAGAAGAAGAAGAAGTGGATGAAAAGGCAGAAAAAATACTTTGGGAAGGCCGCCCATATCTCTCACTCGTCGAAAAGTACGTGATCACGTCCGAACGGCTGAAGATCATCAAGGGGATGTTCTCCCGCGATGTGGAGAACTTTGAGTTGATTCGCATTCAGGATATTGATTTCAAGCAGAACGTTTCCGAGCGGATGTTTGGGATTGGTGACATCACCATCCGGGGAGCGGATAAATCTGATGCGGAAATCGTCATCCGCAATGTCAAAAACCCGGAAGCGGTGTATGAAGTCATACGCCGTGCGTGGTTGGAGGCGCGGAAACGGTACGGCTTGCAGTTTCGAGAGTATATGTAAATCGAATACAATTTCTCATCCCAGCGTGAAATTGCATCGAAAAAAGACCGTTTACAACATCAAGCGCGTTTATGGGAACCTGAAGCGGAGGCTCTGCTCGATCAAATCGGTGTCCGACCAAAGCGGGTGGAATTTTTACCCGCCAAATCCCACCTGGCCCCGCTTGAAAGAAGTGCTGAAAGCCGCGTTTTTACGCATCGGCGGCGATGCAAACCTGGGGCGGGGAATCCTGCCCCTGCTCCGGGAAACGGGCCTGACGGATACGAAAATCCGCGCCGCCACCCTCGCTATACCGGGCGGCCACCCCTATATGCGAATGCCATTGATCGGCGCGATGGGATTCCGGGAAACGATTTTAAAGGACGGGTTGATGACAGAAACGGAGTTTGAAGAAGTGATGGGAGCGATGGAAAAACTCATTGTATTCCCTGAAACCTACGCCATTTGGTTCAATGTCGTCCAGACCTGGGGGAGGAAACCGGCCCGAATAAACACGGTACGATCTGATGTGTAGCAAGCGTCTTGAAATAACACGTCATTGCGAACCTCGAAGGGGTGAAATAATCTCCCCCTTAGCCGGGAGACTGCTTCGCTTTGCGACCCTCAGGGTTGCTGCTCGCAGTGACATTAATACAAGAGGGTTTCCGATAAGCATGTATGCCTGACTCAAAACGTGATTACTGGCTCATCCTGATCACTTCTCTAATTGCGATTTCCTTTGGAGTTGTCTTCGTCGCCCGGCATCTTGACAGCCCTTCCGACGGGGCGCGGATTGTACCGGGGGGGATTACGTCGGAAGGTGCGTTGGTCAATCCGTTACGGGGTGGCGTGTTGCAGCAGGATGATCTCGTCGTAGCAGTCGAGGGGCGTAGCCTGGAAGCCTGGGCAGGGAGTCTTTTCGGGAACAGTTCGCCCCCCCCGGCCTGGAACAAGGGAGAAACGCTCCATTATTCGGTCATCCGGGATGGGAATCCGCTCGATGTCCGGGTTACATTGGGGCCGTATCCACTGCGAGAAGTTTTCACGAATACTTGGGGAACCATCGTCTTCGCCCTCATCTTCCAAATCGTTGCCACATTCGTCTTCATCCGCCGCCCGGAGCATCCCGCCGGGCGCGTTTTGTTTCTGGCCGCGTCTTGCCTCACGAGTTCGACGGCATGGTCTTTTGGGCTGCGTGTGCGTGATTTGATGGATGGCGTGGGGTTTTGGCTGTACAAAATCTGCACGTTGTTTTTTTACAACCTATACTGGACGGCGACCCTACATTTTGGACTGCTTTTCCCCCGCCCGCTGCCGGTTGTGCAACGGCGTGGGGTGGTTCCCGCAATGTATGTCGTTCCGGTTTTGGTGCTGGCCGCGTATCTTGTAGCCATTTACCCGATCTCAAATGACCTGCTCGACTGGTTCTCGCGCTGGGCGGCGGGGGAGGGCGTTCATTCCGCGGTTTTTCTAACCCTGGCCGTCGGGGTAATTTTTTGGCAATATCGCTTGAATGCCACAGGAGCGACGCGCCAGCAAATTCGCTGGGTCATCCTGGCGGGTTTAATTTCCGGCGGGGGCGGGTTGCTGCTTTACATTTTGCCGGGCGCGCTCGGACTGGAGCAAATCAGCCCTAACTTCCTTGGCCTGATCATCATCCCGTTTCCCGTTGCCCTTGCCCTTGCCATCACCCGCCACCAGCTTTGGGACATTGATCTTGTCGTCAACCGCACCATCGTCTATGGCGCGCTCACCGCCAGCGTTCTCGCCTTGTATGCTGCCATCGTTGGCGGGATGGGCCTGCTCTTCCGCACGGACGATAACCTCATCCTCCCGCTTCTCGCGACGGGTCTCGCCGCCGTTCTCTTCTACCCCCTGCGCCTGCGCCTCCAA
>DATDOR010000633.1:0-5157 GCA_035293165.1 Anaerolineales bacterium
AGGCCCAAGTTCTTTCAGGAAACTACCTAATCCATCCGTATCGTATGCCGACCTGGCTGCTTCCCAATCGGTCCCCGCTGCAACCATGAAAAATCCCCCGAAGATCATCGCAGTGAGGACAGCCAGGAGAGGGACAATGCGAGGCCCTAATTCTCCCCAGCGAAGTCTTATTCGAGGGGAAGGAGGCGGTTGAGATTCCACTTCTTCCGGTGTACTATTTGTCATGTATGCTCCGAAAAACACGAAATTTCGTATAATCACCTATTTTTCGGTGATCTTATCTTCTTGGTGGATCCCTGCCATGAGCAACCCCAATTGATTGCGGTTTGTTTCGGAACTGGAAATAGTTTCCAGGATTTGGCCGCGATAAATTACCGCAATACGATCCGATAAGGCCATAATTTCATCCAATTCGGCGGAAACCAGCAAAACCGCTACACCTTCGTCGCGCCGGGCTATCAACAGGCGGTGAATGAATTCAATAGAGCCAACATCGAGACCGCGCGTAGGTTGAGCAGCGATCAGAAGTTTGATGGACCGCGAGAATTCTCTGCCAACGATCATTTTTTGCTTATTCCCGCCGGAGAGGGTACCTGCTTGCGCCAGAATACTCGGCGTCCGCACATCGAACTTCTCAACCACTTCCCGCGCGTTTCGCGTCATTTCAGTCTCGTTCATAAGAATGCCCTGGGCGAAAGGAGGGCGGTAGTACGTATTGAGAACCAGATTATCAATAATCGGATAGGATTTTACCAACCCATCCTTCTCCCGGTCTTCGGGGATGTGGGCAACGCCGATTTCCGTAATCTGCCGGGGGGAGGCATAAGTCGTGTCCCGTTCCAAAATTGTAACTTGACCTTTTTTTGGTGTGCGCAATCCTGTCAGGGCTTCAACCAATTCCGTTTGACCATTTCCCTGGACTCCGGCAATTCCTAGAATTTCCCCGGCGCGCACCTCCAAGGAAATTCCATTCACGGCCACATGCCCGCGATCATCCTCGACCACGAGATCGTGTACCGTCAATACCTGTTCACCCGGTTGGGCATCTCCTTTGTCTACAAGCAAAATCACCTCGCGGCCAACCATCATCGCTGCTAAAGAGGCTTCCGTGGCTTCCTCAGGTTTGACGGTTCCAACCACTTTCCCGCGGCGCAAGACTGTAATCTGATCCGCGACGGCCAATACTTCCTTCAACTTGTGGGTAATGAAGACAATGGAAACCCCTTGATCTACAAGATTGCGCATAATCTCAAACAATTCCAGTGCTTCTTGAGGGGTAAGCACTGCCGTCGGCTCATCCAGGATCAAAATATCCGCTTTTCGGTATAAAGTTTTGATGATTTCGACCCGTTGTCGTGCTCCCACCGGTAAATCGCCCACCAGGGCATCCGGATCAGTGGCTAAGCCAAAACGGGTGGATAATTCTTGGATGTGGCTTTTGGCTTTCTTGCGGTTAAGAAATGGCCCCCAGACGATTTCGTGCCCCAAAATGATGTTTTCAGTTACCGTCAATTCGGGAACAAGCATGAAATGTTGGTGAACCATCCCAATTCCCATCCGAATGGCATCGTTGGCAGAGTGAATGGTAACAGGCTGGCCGTTCACCAGGATTTCACCAGCATCAGGCTGGTAAAACCCATAAATAATGTTCACTAAGGTGGTTTTGCCCGCCCCATTTTCACCCAACATACAGTGAATCTGGCCTTTTTCGACAACGAAGTCAATATTATCGTTAGCAAGTACCCCTGGGAACCGTTTTGTGACGCCGCGAACTTCGAGGGCGGGTGCAGCCATCTTCACCTCCATATATTTATGAATTGAGAAAGAGCGCCCCCTCCCCAAGGAGAAGGCGCTCTCTTTTGTGCATTCAGGCGAGAATTACTTCAATTCACCGGTGATTGGGTCAACGCCCGTGTCAATCGTACCTGCCGCTAACCCCTGCCGAATGGTTTCGAGCGTATCCAGAACCTCTTGGGGTACGTCCGCATCATGGGAGGGTGCGTAGGTGATGCCACCATTTGCCGCATCCAGGATGTATAAGCCGCCGCCTGCATCAGTTCCTGTCAAGAAGCCGAGGATTTGATCATAGACGCCGAGGTCAACCCGTTTAACCGCGCTGGAGATAAGGAACTCAACGCCAGGGGTTGCGCCCGCACCAAAAGTAGTGAAGTACTCGTCCTGGTCTACGCCAATGACCCAAATGCCTTCTTCCGCCGCACGTTTGATACCGCCGGAACCGGTCGGGCCGCCTGCGCCGAAGATTACATCTGCGCCTTCGCCGATAAACTGCTCGGCGGCAGAGGCGCCCCGGTCAGGCGCAACAAAGTCATCAATGTACACACCCAAAAGGCCGATGTCCGGGGTGATGTATTTTGCACCTTGTTCAAAGCCATTGCGGAACTTGACGACGGGCGGGATGTCAATGCCGTAGACGCCAGCGACCGTGCCAGACTCGGTCATCATCGCGGCCAGTGCACCGGCCAGGAAGCCACCCTGGTCTTCGCGGTATTGGATACCGACCAGGTTGGAGGGGTGGTCAACGAAGAATTGGTCCACGCCAATGAAGAAAACATCCGGATTGGCTTCAGCCGCTGCGCGGGTGGCATCAGCAATCAGGAAGCCTACGGTGACGATGACAGAGTAACCTTCCTGGACGCAGGTGTTGATGTTGGTGTCGTAATCGGTTTGGGCCTGGGTTTCGATGAAATCGGTCTCAAAACCGAGATCGGTTGCAGCGTTGATCATCCCTTCGTAGGCGAACTGGTTGAAAGTGCCGTCATTGATCCGGCCAACGTCTGTAACGAGACAGACTTTGAAGCCATCAGGAGCAGTTGGGCGAGGCATGCCCGCTTCGGTAATTTCGGTGAGCATTTCACCCGATACCGGGTCAACGCCTGTATCAATGGAGCCATCTGCTAATCCCAGGCGAATGCTTTCTAGTTGAAGTTGTACCCACCGAGGTACGTTGCTGTCATGGGGGGGGGCGTAGGTGATGCCGTCATTCGCCGCATCCAGGATGTACAAGCCGCCGCCTTGCCAGGCGCCCATCTCGTTGATCAGCGCGTCGATCATATCGTAAACGCCGAGGTCAACACGTTTGACCGCACTGGAGATGAGGAGATCCGCACCGGGGGTTGAGCCAGAACCGAAGGTGGTGAAGTATTCGTCCTGATCGACACCGATGACGGAGATACCTTCTTCGGCAGCGCGTTTGATACCGCCAGACCCGGTCGGCCCGCCCGCGCCGAAGATCACATCTGCGCCTTCGCCAATAAACTGCTCGGCGGCAGAGGCGCCCCGGTCAGGAGCGACAAAGTCATCAATGTACACGCCAAGGAGATTGACAGATGGATCAACAAATCGGGCGCCGTTCTCAAAGCCATTGCGGAACTTGACGACGGGTGGAATGTCAATGCCGTAGACGCCCGCGACGGTGCCGGACTCCGTCATCATCGCGGCGAGTGCGCCAGCCAGAAAGCCCCCCTGGTCTTCACGGTATTGGATACCGACCAGATTGGAGGGGTGGTCAATGAAGAATTGATCCACACCTATGAAGTAGACACCCGGATTGGCTTCAGCAGCCGCACGGGTGGCATCGGCAATGAGGAAGCCTACGGTGACGATGACATCGAAGCCTTCCTGGACGCAGGTGTTGATGTTGGTGTCGTAATCGGTTTGGGCTTGGGTCTCGATGAAGGTGTTTTCAAGGCCAAAATCATTGGCTGCGTTGAGCATCCCTTCGTAGGCGAACTGGTTGAAGGTGCCGTCATTCACGCGGCCAACGTCCGTTACAAGACAAACACTTTCTACTACGCCCGGTTCAACTGGGGTCTCAGTGGGTTCTTCCATCGCTTCGGTAGGTTCTTCCATCACCTCGGTGGGTTCTTCCATCACCTCGGTAGGTTCCGCCGGAACCTCGGTGGCCTGCTCTGGCGTTGTTCCAGTTTCTGGGGCAGCCGTGGGCGTAGTACACGCATTAAAGACAAAAGTTGTAAGTATCAACATTGTCAAGAGGAGAAGAAATCTTTTGTTCATACAGGGTCTCCTTGAGGGAAAAAAGAGAAAATTTTCCAGTTTCATTAATCTGGTTGGGGGAAGTATAACGATTAATTTGGGTTTCTGCAAGAACGATATTAACAAAAGATGAAACAAACAGCCTTGTTTTGACACCCAATCCTTGCCTGCAACCGGATTATGGCACGGCTGGCACATCCCCGGTACCAATCAGGCCCGCTTGCAAATCAGCCAGGATTTCTTCTGCCAGCCGTTGTTTGCCAGGGCTAAACAGGTTGGGGTTGATGTCGGCCAGTTGAACGGGGAGAGGCAAAATGATTCCCGTCTCGCCGTTGAGCAGTTGAGGCCAGTATTCCAGGTAAATTCCTTCCAGATCAGGCTGGCGCATGGAAACCATCCACCAGTCGCGAATATCTTCCGGGGGCTTGCTTTCCCCAATCATATACACTCCCCGTTCAGCCAGGTGGCGCAGCAATTCCTCCCTCCAGGCCCCACCCGCGCTGGGGACAACATATACGGTGCGGACGATCCGGTCGGCCATAAAATCGGCAATTGCACGCCATTCAACCTCAGAGGCTGTAGAGGGCAGACTGATGAAGATGGGGTATTCATAAAAGGGCGGCACCCCTGAACGGCACAGCCCGCAAAAGAACCGGACGCCGGTCTCAAATGCGGCATTGATTGCCTCAGCATGTTCACTGTCATCGAGGCCGATCACGCCTGTGCGGAATTCGGGGGTGGTGAGGGCGGCAATATACCCGGCCAGGAATGCGTTTTGATCGGGCACATTCCGGTTTGAACCGATGGCGATCAGGTTGGGAGATTCGGGTAGATTGGGAATCCCTGCCGCGAGAAAACGGGTGTCCGGTGCGGCGGTAACGATCCCGTCCAGGCCGGGGGCGGGCGGGAGTGCGATCAGATAATCCACCTCGGACGCCGTCTCTTCGGCGGAGATGGACTGGCGGATTTGGAAGCGCAGACCTTCCTCCAGGGCGAGTTGGGCGAATTGGGGTTCCAGACTCTCTGCGAGGGCGGGATCGGCTTCGGGCGGGACCAGCAAGACGAGGAGTGGCGGCAGTGGAGTGGGGGTGGGTGTCTCCGTGGGGAGTGGGGCGGGCGTTTCGGTGGGGGTGGAAGGGGGTG
>DATDOR010000634.1:0-7125 GCA_035293165.1 Anaerolineales bacterium
ATCCGCGAGCGCAAATGGTTCGCCAATTCCGAAGGCGCGTTCACCGAACAGACGATTGTGGAAACCGGTGGAGGCATTGTCGCCACTGCGGTCGGACAGGGGGAAGTCCAGCGCCGCTCGTACCCCACTTCAAACGGACGCCAGCAAGTGACCGCCGGGTGGGAAGCGGTAGTTGGTTGGGATTTCCCCGGCAATGCCCTCAAAACCGCTGAACAAGCCGTTGCCCTCCTCACCGCCGACCAGTGCCCCCAGGAGATCACGACCGACATCATTTTGAGCGGCGATCAAGTCGCCCTCCAAGTCCACGAATCCTGCGGCCATCCTATCGAACTGGATCGGGTCTTCGGCACGGAAGCGGCCTATGCGGGCACCTCCTTCCTGACAACCGAAAAACTCAACAACTTCATGTATGGCTCCGAAATCGTCAACCTGACCGCCGAAAGTGTGCGCCCGTTTGGGCTGGGTACGTTCGGCTGGGATGATGAAGGCATCCCGGCGCAATCCACCCCCATCGTCAAAAATGGTTTATTCGTTGGGTACCTGATGTCGCGGGAGGACGCTTCAAAGTTGGGGATGGAATCAAACGGTTGTATGCGGGCCTCCGGTTGGAACCGCATCCCCCTCGTCCGCATGACGAACGTCAGCCTCGAACCCGGCGACTGGACGCTGGACGACATGATCGCCAGCACGGACGACGGTATTTTTATGGAAACGAATGTCTCGTGGTCGATTGATGACAAGCGTTATAACTTCCAGTTTGGTACCGAAGTCGGCTGGGAGATCAAAAACGGCAAACTGGGCCGGATGCTCAAAAACTGTACCTATACCGGCATCACCCCCGAATTTTGGAACGCCTGTGACGCCATCGGCAACCCCGACCATTGGGTCATGTGGGGCACGCCTAACTGCGGCAAAGGCCAGCCCGGCCAGATCATGCACACCGGCCATGGCGCCTCCCCCGCCCGCTTCCGCAACATCCGTGTTGGGGTTTTGAAATAGAACTAGAGAAATCCTATGCTCACTCAAACCGAAGCCAAACAACTCACCGACTCCATCCTCCAGCGCTGCGGCTCCCAGCCTGCGGAGATACTCCTCAACGTCACCGACTCGTCGCTCACCCGCTTTGCAAACAACCACATCCACCAAAACGTCAACGAACGCAACACGAATATCGTTCTCCGTGTATTCGACAGCAAACGCATCGGCACGGCGACCACCAACCGCACCGACTCCGCGGGGTTGGACACCCTCGTCGCGCGTGCCAAAGCCAACTCGAAAATCGCCCCTGAAGACCCGGACTTTCCCGACCTGGCTGGCCCCGCCGGTTACCAACCCACCCGCGCCTTCGATGAAGTTACTGCGGGATACACTCCTCAGGAGCGCGCCGATCAGGTCGGCATCGTCTGCCGCGTAGCGACTGAAAAGAGACTGAACGCGTCCGGTGCATTTTCCACCGCGGCCAACGAACTCGCCCTCGCCAATACCAAAGGCTTGTTCGCCTATACCGTCCGCACCGATGCCAATTTCCAAACGACGGTCATGAGCGATGACTCGGCGGGGCGGTCGGAAGGGTCAAGCTGGAAGGCGGGCGACCTGTCCGTCGAAGCTTTAGGGATGGAAGCAATTGGTAAAGCCGAACGCGGCCGCGACCCACAAAAGATCGACGCGGGTTCGTATGTTGTTGTGTTCGACCCCTATGCGGTGGACGACATTATCGGCGGACTCAACTTTTACGGGATGAGCGCCCAGGCGGTACAGGAAGGCCGTTCTTGGATGAACTCCCGGATGGGGAAACAGGCGTTCAGCGAGAAAGTCAATATTTGGGATGACGGCCCCGACCCGCGCGGGTTTCCGATGCCGTTCGATTACGAGGGGACACCCAAGAAGCGCGTGGATATTGTCAAAGACGGGATCGTGATGGGGCCAGTCTATGATCGCTACACCGCGAAGAAGGAAGGCAAAACCAGCACCGGCCATGCCATCCCGCCCACGATGCGCTTCTTCGCCGGGCCGATTGCGGGAAACCTGTTCATGGCCCCCGGCACAACCAGCACCGAAGACCTGATCCGCAATACTGACCGGGGGTTGTACATCACCCAATTCCACTACACCCGCGTGGTCACGTTCCCCGACTGTGTCGTGACAGGAATGACGCGCAATGGCGTATTTATGATCGAAAAGGGCGAAATCGCCTACCCGGTTAAAAATCTGCGTTTCACCCAATCCTATGCCAACGCGCTGGCAAACGTCGAAGCGGTGGGCAGCGATGAGCGCTTGTTGATCAGCGAGTTCGGAGGGTTTGCCAACCGTGTTCCTGCTTTGAAGTTGAGCGAGTGGAACTTCACAGGAAGGACTGTCTAAAGCCACTTTCAGTAAACAACAACAGCCGCCTGGTATCCAGGCGGCTGTTTGCTTTATCAATACTTCTCACAATCTTACCGGCTGGCAGCGTCCATCACGGCGACCGCAGCAACCTGGACAATATCGTTGACTTCCTGGCCTGGTTGCAAGACGTGGATGGGCGCGCCCATCCCGAGCAAGATCGGGCCAATGGACTTGGCATTCCCCAGGCGGGTAACCAGTTTGGCCGAGATATTTGCACTCTCCAGCGAGGGGAAGACCAGCACGTTGGCATCTTTGACCGCACTGAACGGATACTGCTGTTCGACAATTTCCGCGACGACGGCAGTGTCGGCCTGCATTTCGCCATCCACTTGAAATTCAGGGCAGCGGGCTTTGGTCAGTTCGACTGCTTTCCGAACCTTGTTAGAAAGGGGATGCGGGGCCGAGCCAAAGTTGGAGAAGGAGAGAAAGGCCACGCGTGGTTTGAGTTCGAGTTGTTTGGCAAAGTTTGCAGCCAGACAGGCGATTTCGGAGAGTTGTTCCGCTGTAGGATCAATGTTGACGGTGGCATCGGTGAACACATAGGTTTTGTTGTTCACGATGATGAGATATAGCCCCGCCGCGATAGTTTGTTCTGGCGTGGTGTGGTGAATCTGGAGCGCCGGGCGGATCACTTCCGGGTACGCATGGGTCAGCCCGGAGAGAAATGTGTCCGCGTCCCCCATTTTGACCATCATCGGGCCGAGGACGTGAGGGTCACGGATCATTTTCCCTGCAACCGTGAGGGTGACACCCTTTCGATTGCGGAGTTCGTAAAATGACTGGGTATACGCTTCCAATTTGGGAAAGTTGTACGGGTCAACGATTTCGATCTTGTCGGTGATGCCCAACTCTCGAAGTTTTTCTTGAATCACCACTTCGCGCCCAATTAATATCGGGATGGCGATTTCTTCGTCAATGATTTGATGTGCAGCGCGGATGATTTTTGATTCTTCGCCCTCACCAAAGACGACGCGTTTGCTAACCTTCGTTGCCTTTGCTTTGTTCAGGATGAAGTAACGCACCCGCTCCCCCTGTCCAAGCCGGTAAGCCAGTTGCTCGCGATATTCTTCAATGTCAATCTGCTTGCGGGCCACCCCCGTCTTCATCGCCATTTCTGCAACCGCCGGAGACTCCCACAACAAAACGCGCGGGTCAAGCGGTTTGGGAATGATGTAATCTACACCGAATTTCATGCTGTCCACGCCATAGGCCCGCAAGACGGAATCGGGGACATCTTCTTTGGCAAGTTTCGCCAGGGCCACCGAAGCGGCGTATTTCATGTCGTCATTGATCGCTTTGGCTCGGACATCCAACGCCCCACGGAAGATAAAGGGGAATCCCAACACGTTGTTGACCTGGTTCGGATAGTCCGAGCGCCCGGTGGCGACAATCGAGTCGGGACGGGCTTTCTTTGCCAGTTCATACTTGATTTCGGGGTCCGGGTTCGCCATTGCAAAGATAATCGGGCTTTCCGCCATGGTTTTGACCATATCAGGCGTCAGGACGTCCGCAATGGACAATCCGTAAAAAACGTCCGAACCGCGCACGGCGTGCGCCAGGGTACGGGCGTCGGTGTCCACCGCGAATCGCTCTTTGTACGGGTTCATGCCCTGGGTGCGACCTTTGTACACAACCCCTTTGGAATCCACAAGCATGATATTTTCGCGCTTCATCCCCCAGCGGATGGCCAGTTCCGCGCAGGAAATGGCTGCTGCCCCCGCGCCGGAAATGACCATGCGGATTTCGTCGAACCGTTTCCCGTTCAATTCCAGGGCATTCGCCAGCGCGGCCGCGGAGATGATCGCCGTCCCGTGCTGGTCGTCGTGGAAGACAGGAATGTCCAGCATCCCTTTCAGGGTTTCTTCGATGTAGAAACATTCAGGGGCCTTGATGTCTTCCAGGTTGATGCCCCCAAACGTGGGTGCAATCGCGGCGACGACTTTGATGACTTCGTCAGGGTCGTGGGTATCCACTTCGATGTCGAACACGTCCACATCGGCGAACTTTTTAAACAACACCCCCTTGCCTTCCATGACCGGCTTCCCGGCCAGTGCCCCCCGATCTCCCAGACCGAGGATGGCCGTGCCGTTGGAAATCACGGCGACCAGGTTGCCTTTGGAAGTGTATTCGTAGGCGGCTTCAGGGTTCTTTTCAATCTCTAACACCGGAACCGCTACGCCGGGCGTGTAGGCCAGGCCGAGGTCCCGCTGGGTATCCATCGGTTTCGTGGGGGTGATGGATATTTTTCCTGGTATGCCATTCAGACGATGGTATTCCAGGGCGTCTTCACGTAAACTGCTCATTTGATTACTCCTTAGAAAGGTTTGCCCGTAACTACTCAGCCGCAAAGGGGATTGAAACTTTCATTCTTAGCCTGAGCAGTTACGTTTGCCCTATATCAGGCACGCTCAAGGCGTTTATTGTACTCTCCGGGCCGGGTCATTAAGTCCTGTTTCTCCAGGGACATATTGCCTGTAATTGACTTCCTTGCCGGGCATTTCCTTATTCTCTGGGGGCTACCGGGGACGATGAAGGAACTGGCTAAACTCAAGCCGCAAACCTGGCAGGAGGTGGAGCGTCTGATCGAAAGCGGTAATGCGGCTTCCGTTAAGGATTTTTTTACGGAACAATAAATGTTACGAGTGTCAACTTGCCTGGTTCGATCTCGATCACTTTTTGATAAAAGCCGTTCAAAAAGAAGGTTACCTGATACTGTCCAGGTTGCAAATCCCCTAAGGCGAAACTCTCCTCAAATGGGGCAAGCCCTTTCAAATCATCTCTTGCATAGGTTTGAACATAAAATTGATCCAGCGCGGCTTGGCCTGGGCCAGAAAGCCGTTCGATGACGATATTCGAAATTTCTACGAAATTACCCGCTGAATCCAAGATGCGGCCAGCCAGCACGCCATACAGTTGGCCATTTTCATCGGGCAAAGGGGGCAGCCAAAGCTCTGGATTCCGTACCAATTGGTAGGAATTCTCACCCACCCGTACCTCAAACCGAAGGGTGCTGCCGAAAATATTTCCACTGCTTCCCACAAGACCAATCTCCTGTCCAGCTTGCACCTTTTCATCCACCTTGACCGAAACCTGTGAGAGATGCGCGTAGAGCGTAAAAACTGTTTGGTCGAAACCGGGAAGTTGGTGACGTAAAATAACCAGATTTCCATAAGTATTTGGATTACTGGAATAAGACGTGTTGCTATCGTCTCCCGCCACGAGGACGGTCCCATCCGCTACAGCTCGGACGGGCGTCCCGGTCGAATTCAGAAAATAGTTCCCACGGATAACATCCCTCTTAGCGGCCTGATAAACACCAAATCGAGAGGAGGGATCCAGGATATTGCGCCCATCCGGGTCAATTGGACGTTCCGTAAGGAAAAAACCGGAAACAATACAGATCTCATCTGTACATGACTGGGTAGGCATAGAGGTAGGTTCCGGTAGGCGTGTCGGTGACGGCAGAGTGGTTGCTATCGTTTCAGGGGATGGAGTGGCTTTGGCAGCATCCGTTGGGGATAACGGGTTTTTTCCAATAGGTGTAGAGGTGGGGTTTTTAGTGGCTGCTGGTGCTTGCGTTGAAGTGCTGCCATTGTCAGAAGGAGCAAGCGCAGTCAAATTACAACTCAAGCCAGCAATCACCATAGCACAAACAACAAGGAAAATGGAAAGTTTGGCAAAGGATTTCATCTCAACATATCTCCGTTGATTTTATTAAGGAAGGGTAACTCCCGAGGTTTTTAACCTAATGCAATAAGACAGGAAAACTTTCAAACTCCAGAAGCCCGATGCACCTCCACAATGAGATGATATGAAACCAACTCATTCATCTCAGAATTCCCCACAAACAATTTGATTAAAGAGGCTCTTCCGTTTTGAATGGGAGTTATTTCGAATTTTGAAGGTGGCGGGGGGTGTACACCCCCCGCCACCTTCAAAATTCGGGTACTTTTCCCGTTAATTCCGGTTGAGCTATTAAAGAATAAAGGAATAGACAAATGGTTTGAAGCTCCTAAATGGTACTAGCAGGTGCAATTCGACACTTTTTACGTCTTCCCGGAATACAACAGTTGGGTATTCAAATTCAGCCCCTCTCCTCACTCCTGTGGTACAATCCCCCGTCTTCTAAAAACCCGATGCGCTGAGCGTGCGACTTGGCCCATTCCCTTCAAAGATGATCCAAAATTGGGATCATCTCTACGCCAAAAAGGACTCTCAGTGAACTTCGAATCGTTCCACCTCCACCCGCGCGTTTACGCCGGGGTCATAGACCTGGGGTACACCACCCCAACCCCCATTCAACAACAAGCTATCCCAAATATTCGTCAGGGGCGCGATGTGATGGGCCTTGCCCAAACCGGAACCGGCAAAACCGCCGCGTTCGTATTACCGATCCTCCAACGCCTTCTGGACGCCCCTACAAAGGACGCCCGCACCCGGCAAGTCCGCGCCTTGATCATCGCTCCCACTCGCGAACTCGCCGAACAAATCCACCAGGCCATTTGCGAACTCGGACGGCACACCCAACTCCGCAGTATGACCATTTACGGCGGTGTGGGCCTCAACCCACAAATTGACAAACTCCGCGCGGGTGTGGACCTCGTCGTCGCCTGCCCCGGACGGTTGCTCGACCACCTCAATCAGGGCAACATCCACCTCAACCGTCTGGAAGTGCTCGTCCTCGACGAAGCCGACCGGATGTTTGACATGGGTTTCCTCCCGGACATCCGACGCATCCAG
>DATDOR010000635.1:0-5313 GCA_035293165.1 Anaerolineales bacterium
GCGTATTTTTCCTTACGAATTTCGGGAGTAAGCCAGGCGTTCCAGTCGGCGATGGCCTGAACGATTTGGGCGGAGCGGGCTTGCGTTTTCATACTGATATTGTACTCCCTCCGTTTGTAGTTCATGAAAACTCACCCAGGCGTAAGTTTCGTGTGATCTAATTCCCCCGTGCGGCTAATGCAAGAAAAACATCCTCCAATGTTGCCTCGGTTTGTACGACGCGCGCTTCAGAAAACCCCTGTTCACGCAAAACGCCCTGCAACTGCTCGACGGTAAACTCCCCAGTGGTAATCGCATTGAGATGATCGCTCATCAACCTCGCCCGGATCACCCCTGGAATCGCTTCCAGCGCGGCCAGGGCCGGGAGCAGCGGTTCAGCGAACACTTCCCACGCCTGGCCGGGGAGTGCACTGGCTTTCAACGCGGTCGGCGTATCCATCGCGAGCAACTGCCCCCGCCGCATAATTCCAACCCGCCCGCAATATTCCGCCTCATCCATGTAGTGGGTCGTCACAAACACTGTCACTCCTTGCTCGGCCAGGTTGTAAATCAAATCCCAAAAAGCGCGGCGAGCCGTGGGGTCTACCCCGCTCGTAGGTTCGTCCAGGAATAGCAGTTGTGGGTTGTGGACAATCGC
This sequence comes from Anaerolineales bacterium, assembly GCA_035293165.1. GTDB lineage: Bacteria > Chloroflexota > Anaerolineae > Anaerolineales > JABWBV01 > JABWBV01. The sequence continues at coordinate 638 of DATDOR010000635.1, forward strand.
CGTTCCCAAGGCCAATCGCTGCCGCCACCCCGCAGATAAGGTGCGGACTTGCTGGTTCTCCAACCCCACCAACCCAACCTGTTCCAACACCCCCGCCAACCTTTCGCGGGAGCGGACGCTGTACACGCCCGCATAAAACGCCAGATTCTCCCTCACCGTTAACTCGTCGTACAACGCGAATTTCTGGGACATGTACCCTACCCGCTCACGGATTTCGCCGGATTGCCGGGCAATGTCAAAGCCCAGCACACTCCCCCTCCCCTCGGTGGGTGTCAGCAACCCCAACAGCATCCGAATCGTCGTCGTCTTCCCCGACCCGTTTGGGCCAAGATACCCGACCACTTCCCCCTTTTCAACCGCAAAATTCACCGAATCAACGGCAGTAAAATCGCCGAATTTTTTCGTCAGGTCGTGGGTTTCAATAACAATGGTCATTCTTCACCCTCCAACAGCGCAATAAACACATCTTCCAACTGCGACGCGATGGGCCGCGCGGCGATCATCTCGCCTCCCCCGTCCGGAATGCTGACGCGCAAGCGTTCGATGACCTGGCCCGCGCGGTCGCGCCGTACTCGCAAATGCAGCCTATCTCCAAACATCTGTGCGTTTTCCACGTCAGGGTCCGCCTGCGAAATGCGCCGCAAGACGGGGAGAGGATGCCCGACAAGTTCGATAATCCGCCCATCGAGCCGGGTGCGGACTTCTGCGGGGGTGCCTTCCAGCAGCAATTTGCCATCCCGCATGAACCCCAGCCGGTGGCAGCGCGCCGCCTCGTCCATGTATGGCGTGCTGACCAGGACCGCAATGCCCTCCTCGCCCGCGAGCCGGATGATCAACTGCCAGAAATCCTGCCGGGTGACAGGGTCAACGCCGGTCGTCGGCTCGTCGAGCAGGAGGACGCGCGGCCGGTGAACGAGCGCGACAGCCAGCCCTAACTTTTGTTTCATCCCGCCCGAAAGCTGGCCCGCGCGCCGTCCTGTAAACGCACCCAGCCCAACAAAATCGAGAATCTCTTTGCTGCGCGGATGCCATTCCTGGCGAGAAATCCCGCGCGTCTCGGCGAAGAAACGCAGATTTTCGAGCACAGTCAGGTCTTCATAAAGCGAAAACCGTTGTGGCAAGTAGCCGATTTCGGCGCGAGCCTGTTCGGGCTGGCGTTTGATGTCAAACCCGACGATAGCGGCTTGTCCTTCCTCCATCGCCAGTGCCCCACACAACAACCGCATCGTCGTCGTCTTCCCCGCCCCATCGGGGCCGACCAACCCGTAAATTTCTCCCGCCCGGATGGTAAAACTGGCCCCGTTAACGGCCTTGTTGTGCCCGAAGGATTTGTGTAATTCGTGTGCGGTGATCAGGTCTTGGGAAGTCATAGGAACTCGTAGGAAGATATTCAATATTGGATATTACCCCAATATCTTTTCTCCAATCTCTATTCTCCAAACACCACATCCGCTGGCATCCCCGGTTTCAACTTCCCATCTGTGTCGTCCAACGTCAATTTGATGGCAAAAACGGTCGTTTTGCGGCCTTCCTGGGTTTGGACGTTACGCGGAGTGAATTCGGCCTGATCAGCGATATGGGAGACGGTGGCGGTGAAGGTTTGGCCAGGGAAGGAGTCGACCGTGACCTGGACGTTTTGTCCGAGAGTCACTTCGCCATACCGGCCTTCGGGAGCGTATACAGTCAAGGTCAGTTGGCTGAGATCAGCGATGACGAACAGGGTTGCGTTGGACAACGCCATTTCGCCCGGTTCGGTCAGCCGCTCGATGACGATCCCGTCGGAGGGGGCGGTGATGATGGTTTTGGCGATTTGTGTTTCGAGGGTGACAATGGCCGCTTTTGTGGAGTCGATCTGTGCCTGGGCGACGGCAAGTTGCTCGGGAGTGGGGGTTTCGGCCTGCGCGGCAGCCAGACGGGCTTCGGTGGTTGTGATCCGGGCTTCCGCCAGGGCGATGTCATCCGGGTCGGGGCCTAAAATTAATTGATCATAATCTTCCTGAGCGTTTTCCAATTGTGCGTTGGCGATAGCCAGTTCGGCTTGCGCTTGTGAAGTATCAAAATCGTTCGCGGTCCCTGTAAGGGAATTGTAATTGGTTACGGCCTGGTCATAGGCTTTTTGAGCTGCGGCGAGTTTGGATTGCAATGCTGCACGCACCAGGTTTTCGGGAGATTTGTTTTCATACGGATCGAAGGCGTCCTGAGCTTTATCGAGGACATCTTTCGCCAAAACTAATTGCGTATAGGCGAGGTCAATGTCAACCTGGTCGGCAGAAGTGGTAAGGTAACCAAGATTCCGTTCAGCATTGTACTGGCGTTGGCGGGCATCTTTGAGGGCTTGTTGGGCACGGGTGGCTTGATCGGGCCAGTTGTCGTGGATGGCTTCAAGGGCCTGTTCCGCGGAGATCAATTCTGCTTCTGCGGCGGCAATCGTGGCGGCTTGTTGTTCGGCGGGCTGCCCGGCAGCGACCAGATCGTAATTTGCCTCGGCGACGGCAAGCACAGCCTGGGCCTGTTCGAGCTGGGATTGCAGCAGACTGTCATCCAGCCGGATGAGCGTATCTCCGGCGGAGATGCGGTCGCCCTCGTTGACGAAAACTTCGAGGACACGCCCGTTAACTTCAGGCGCGAGGCTGATTTCGACGGCCTCGACTGTGCCGGATGCGAAGAGCGTTCCAATGGCTTGTATATTGGAGACGGTTGTCAGGTAGTAGATGGCCGCAGCCGTGAGGCCGAGAAAAATTATGACAGGAGCGATTTTTCGAGGATCGGGGTGCATGGGGGACCTCCATTTGAGCGTAGAACGTAGAGCGTAGAATGTAGAACGAGGTTGGTATTGGAGAATAAAAGAATTAATCTAACCGCTTGCGGAAACGCAGGGCAGCGAGGGTCATGATGACAAAGCCAAACAAGGCCAAGGCAATAATGTCAGACCGGATGGCCTCTACGCCGACCCCTTTGATGAGCAAGGATCGGATGACGACCAGGTAATAACGCAAGGGGATGGCATACGAGAGCCATTGCAAAATCTGCGGCATGGCTTGCAACGGAAAGAAAAACCCGGAGAGGAAAATGCTGGGGAGCAAAGTCATAAACACGGTCAGCATGGCTTCTTGTTGTGTGTTGGCAATGGCGGAAACGAATAGGCCGATGCCTAAACCACTGACCACGAAAAGGCCAGAGAGGAGCAAAATCAGAAGCAAACTGCCACGGATGGGAACCCCGAATAAGAGTGAACCCAGGGCCAGCACTTCAATGGTATTGACAAAGGCCAGGATGACGTAGGGCGTCAGTTTGCCGACGACCAACTCCCAGGCACGGATGGGGGTGACGATCAATTGTTCGATCGTGCCGCGCTCCCGCTCCCGGACGATGGCGTTAGCCGTCAAAATGGAAGTGATGGCGTACAAAATCATCCCGATCACACCAGGAACCATGAAATAGGCGCTGATCAAATCAGGGTTGTACCAGACCTGGGTGCGGACTTCGACGGGGAGTGTCAGAGTCCCGCCCACGCCCGCTCCTGCCTGCGCGAGGCGAACAAGCTGAATATCGGTGGCCTGTTGTTGACCGATCAGGCTGGCAGCAGAGAGCGCAGTTGCGCCAACGGTAGGGTCACTGCCATCGAGGACAAAGGCCACTTGAGCGCTTCCATTGCCCGCGATTTGTTCGCTGTAATCGGGGGGTATGATCATGCCCACACGGGCGTGTCCACTGTCAATGAGGGTGCGAAGTTCGTCTTCGGAGTTGACATCAAAGGCAATTTGAAAATAATCGGCGGCCCGGTAGGCGTCAAGCAGGCGCCGGGAGGCAGAACTGCGATCCTGGTCAAAGACAGCAAGCGGAACATTCCGCACGTCGTTCGTGGCAGCATATCCCAGGAGAAGCATTTGAACGAGGGGAATGACAAGTACCAACGCGAGAGTACGTGGGTCGCGGAAGATCTGGATAAATTCTTTGCGGATCAGGGAAAAGAGGCGAGAGGTCATTTCGGGTTCTCCGATTTTAGAATACCGTGCAGGTAAATGTCCAAAAAATAATCCAGGGCATTCTCCCGAAATTCGAGAGAAATATTTTCACCCAGGGCGTTTTTGCTGATGAAATACCCAAAAAGAACACTGATAAAGGTTCGCATTAACATCGGCATTGGAATTGGGCGCAGGTTATCCCCCGCTTCTGTAAATCGCTGCAAAATTTGGGTTACGATAGGAAACACACGTTCAAGCAAATCGGGGATATGTTTACTGCGGAATTCTACCATTTCAATAAACATCAAATTGAGAACATCGGGCCTGGTGTTGAGAGTGTCATCAATCAGGTGGGCGGCATGGCAGAGTAATTCTTCGATGCTGTCATACTGGGCATTAGCCAGAATAGGCATAATCTCGTGATAGGGATGGTAAGTCAGCACTACCTCACGAAAAATATCTTCCTTGCTGGCAAAGTGGTTGTAAATCCCACCCAGTGCAATCCCCGCCTGTTTGGCGATTTGCCGCATGGAAGTGCCGTGATAACCATTTTGAATGATCAGGTCGTGTGCAGCAAGAACGATGTCTGCGCGTGTGCGCTCACCTTTGGTGGCGTCACTTTTAGAGAGGGTAAGTTCGTCAGTCATTTTGTCACCAAACAAAAACGAACGTTCGTTCACGTTATTATATTTCAGTTTTATGGATTGTCAA
>DATDOR010000636.1:0-3366 GCA_035293165.1 Anaerolineales bacterium
CTGTGCTCGCTGCACAGAGCCACAATCCCGCGCGGACCGCACAAGCGGTGAAAGAACTCACGACCTGGGTCGCCCGCGATGACTGGAACAAAATCCTGCCCACCTACTCCCGATGCGTCCGTATCACCCGCGACCAGATCGAAACTTTCAGCGTTCAACCTTCAACCTTCGTAGAACAAGCCGAACACGACCTCCACAACGCCCTCCTCGAAGCCGAGTCCCACCTGACACCTGACACCGCCTCACCTGACACCTTCCTGAATGCATTCCTCCCCATGCAAGACGCCGTTAACCGTTTCTTCGACGCTGTCCTCGTCATGACCGAGGATGAGTCCCTCCGCAACAACCGTCTCGGTCTTCTCCAACGTATCGCTGCTCTCGCCAATGGCGTGGCGGATATGAGCAAGCTAGAAGGGTTTTAAAGAGTGAAGTAATGCCAGCAGTATTGCGCGTAGGCCGTTACCGATTTGTCTTTTTCAGCAACGAAGGCCAGGAACCACCGCACATCCATATAAAAGCCGGAGGAGATGAGGCTAAGTTTTGGCTTAATGGTCCTTTGGGAATCGGCGGGGAGGTCCCCAGATTTTGGGGTGTGAGTGGGGGGTACTCCCCACTCACACCCCAAAATCTGGCATTAACCACGGCAAATCCCAAAGAGCCAAATTATTGAAGAGAATCAACAAATGTTAATGGAGGCTTGGCATGAACACCTTGGTTAAAGATAAAACTGCTCTAAAATTCCGTCGCGCTTACGTCCCAGCGACTGCAATGGCAAAATCCGTTACTTTTGATGAGGAGATGATGCATGTATTCTTGACAGACGGGCGCATCATTAGTGTTCCACTTATTTGGTTTCCCCTTTTATTTGAAGCGAAACCAGCACAACGAGAGATTTATGAAATAGGAGGGGGCGGAGTTAGTCTACACTGGCCAGAAATAGACGAGGATTTATCCATTGCAAACCTTTTAGCTGGAGCTGACGTGCGGTCAATTTAGAGTGATCAAATTTTTCAACCTCGGTCATACGACACAAACATCTGCCCCAACCCATCCAACCCTTCCGGATCAAAATAAAGCGTGTTCAATTTGAAATCCACCGCAGGCTGGAGTAATTCTCCCTCCACAATACTCGAAAACGGATCCCCACCCAAAATCCGGTTGGCGTGGGTCAGGTATAGCCGGTTGAGAACACCCGCAGATAACAGCAAGTGCATCACTTTGGGGCCAGTGGCGTTGTAAATCGTGCGGTAGCCCAGTTCGGACAGGGTGGAGACGATTTGTGTCCCACCCACACTCTTTTCTCCTGCGACGATCACTTTTCCAGCCTGTCGTTCGAGTTCGCGCACCCGATCGGGTTTCGCACCCCGGGTGGTGAAGACCAATACCGTTCGTTTCGCCAACACAGGCGGGATGGGGAAATCGAGCGAGGCGCTGATGACCGCGAGGACGGGGTACGATGGTAACCCCCGCGCGGTACGCCACGCTGCCAAATCAGCGATTTGGGGATTATCGTAAATATTCAGGATTTCCTGCGCCCGCCCCTCAGCATAATCTCGTAAATAGCGTCCACTTGTGATCAACACATCTGCTTGTACAGCAAGTTCCTGAAACAATCGCCAGTCCCGGTCGTTGGTGATGGCTTTGGGGACGGTCATGCTTGGTCTGGCTTGCCCTGAGCGGCGACTATCGGTCGCTTGTCGAAGGGTAGGGTGGGAGATGGCGATCCGGCCGTCCAGGCTGACAACGTAGTTGGTGTAGACGAAGGGTTTCCCGATTGTTTCGGCGAATTGTTGGAGGTCATGAGAGAGGTAGAGACCATTGAGGGGGAGGTTTTGTGTTGGAGGAGGATAAAGTTGTAGAATGTCATTCATGGGATTCATAATCGCTCAGTTAGGTTGCACTCGTATATCTGAATCAATTCGATGTGGAAGTCTTCGATCATGGCGCGATCTATTTCGACCATTTTGTATTCGTCAACGAAAGTGTGAACAACGAGATTCCCGAAAAAAAGGTGTGTTTGGGGGTGTACACCCCCAAACACACCTTTTTTTCGGGTGTTCATACTACTGTTGACCAAAACACTATTTCGACCATTTGGATCGTGTTAATGGAGGGGATGTTTTTAACAAAAGGATACATCTTGCATAGGATGATTTGTAATGCAAAATAGAAATTAAAATCCGCCGAGACGAATCCCGGCGGAGCAGTGTACAAGTTCAGCGATTCCGAACCACCAATTTTAGGGGATTTCTCCCGCCAATTCTTTGTCAATCACTTGTTGAAACACTTCAAAGGGTTGTGCGCCAACCAGCGCGATGCCATTGATAAAAAAGGTCGGGGTCGATCGTACACCCAATTGGGCCGCGTATTCAAAATCGGCCTGGATTTCGGCCTGGTATTTGCCACTGTCCAGACAGGCGTTGAAAGATGCCATATTCAGGTTCAATTGTTCGGCATATTGTTGGTAGGCATCTTTCCCTAGCCCAAACTCCTGACCGAATAACTGATCGTGATAGGCCCAATAAACGCCCTGTTCCCCCGCGCAATTCGCGGCCTCGGCAGCTGGAAACGCGTTCGGATGAATACTGGTCAAAGGAAAGTCACGGTACACGATGCGAATCTGGCCAGAGTAGGTCTGAAAAAGCCGGTTGTAGACCTGTTCATGCCATTGACGGCAGTAAGGACATTCAAAATCGCTGAATTCGATGATGGTAATTGCAGCGTTATCCGGCCCGTTGATGGGATCATCATCTATAGGGACGTCATAACGGACGACTTGCTGGTATGGCTCCTGATCCGTTGTTTGGTTTTGGGCAGCGGTTTGTCCGGCAGAAGTCTGCGCTTGTTCGTTGCCTGTTACCGCAGCGGCCCCAGAAGTTGTCCCGGGAAGAGTCGCAGTGGAAGCTATCGGGGAGATGCGTCCCCAAAACAAATAGCCCACACTCAGCCCTAAGACAAATGCCAAAGGGAGCAGCAAGGCGTACAGGTGCGAACGCCGAAATGTGATCGTTTCCTGGTCCTCTTCCTCGTTAGAGAGTGATTCTTCAGTCTCCCGCTGTACGTGTTCTTCAGGGATCTCCGCATGTCCGTTTTGAGGCTCAGGTAAAGCCTTTCCGGTTTCCCAGTCTGGCGTAGGGGACATGTCTATTTCATTACTCATGGCGAGGATTATATCATGTGAAGGGGAGGACAATGTTAGAATACCCATGGGTCTTTGGAAATCGGCGAGGAGGTCCCCAGATTTTGGGGTGTGAGTGGGGGGTACCCCCCACTCACACCCCAAAATCTGGTATTAACCACGGCAAATCCCAAAGAGCCATACCCATAGGATGCTGCCCTTCCATTTATCCTCCCATTCTCCCCTTT
>DATDOR010000637.1:0-5864 GCA_035293165.1 Anaerolineales bacterium
GGAAAATCTCATTTCCTTGTACGTCGAAAGAAACAACCCGTAGCCGTCCATGTCTGACAATAAACAGGCTGTCCCCAGAATCCCCCTCCTGCATAATACGTTGACCAATAGCTGGTCTCAGTGATCCCAAATAAGGAGTAATTTTGTAGAGAGATGCCTGGTCAACATATTTACATAGCGTGGTAGTGGCTAAAAAGAAAATCGTATCTCTGTCGTTCTCTGGTGATCCCATAGCTTGAACTTCCTTCTTTATTTGAAAACGAGGTACTGTCCGGGCTATAGCCCGGACAGTACCTAAAAAAGTTTATAAGGAGTTACTCGTTCACCCCCCATTTTAGGTTGTCTCATGCTCTTTGTAATGACGAAGGAGATGAGTGATTACCAGTGAACTATACCCCCTTCAGTTTTTTTGTTCACAAAGCCGAGTTTGGGTTCGGATTTTGGTGATTTTATGGAGAGGTTGCTATTATAACTGCTAAATTGCCTGTTTTAAGCGTGATTTCTGTATAAGATATGAGAAAGGATAGGACGAGATGAATGGGTAGGATTTTTTTCTTTGAACGAATAGGGCCGTGAATAGGAATTTGTTACAGCCATCCGTATTGAGACGGTTTAAAATCAATCATACTCCCGTGATAATACGGTACAATCGCCAACTCCGGCTCTGCCACTTCGTCCAATTGGGCACGGTCTTCGCCGGTGATTTTCACGGACACTGACCCTAAATTGTCCTCAAACTGGGCCATCGTCCGTGGGCCGATGATCACACCGGTCACTCCGGGCTGCTGGTTCACCCAGGCGAGGGCGAGTTGGCCGGGGGTGCAGGCTTTCTCGGCGGCGAGTTCTTCCACTACATCCAGTAAATCATACGCCCGGTCCCTGAAGTGCTGTTGGGTGCGCTTCTTGAACGGGCCTTCCATGTCACCTTCGAGCCGGGTGTCGCCGGGGACAGGTTCGCCGCGTTTGTATTTTCCAGTAAGGAAACCCCGCGCGAGAGGTGACCAGGGCAGGATTGCCAGCCCGTAGGTTTGCGCGAGCGGGATCAGTTCCCGTTCGATGCTGCGATCCAGCAGGTGATAGGGGGGTTGTTCGCTGACGAAACGGTTCAACCCCAACTCCTTCGCCACCCACAGGGACTCCATTACCCGCCAGGAGGGGAAGGTGCTGGTACCGATATAACGAACCTTGCCCGCGCGGATCAGATCGTCTAGCGCACGCAGAGTCTCGTCAATGGGCATGTCCGATTGCGGGCGGTGAATCTGGTACAGGTCAATGGTTTCGGTTTGCAGGCGTTTGAGCGACGCTTCACACTGCTGGATGATGTGCCGCCGGTTGTTGCCCGCGGCCAGAATATCGTCGTCGTCCATCCGCCCGTGGACTTTTGTCGCCAGGACGATTTTGTCCCGTTTGCCGTTCCGTTGGAGGGCCTTGCCGACGATGGTTTCACTAACGCCGCGCGAATACACGTTGGCGGTATCGAGAAAGTTGACGCCCTGTTCGAGGGCCTGGTCAATAATGCCCATCGCTTCGTCTTCGGGGGTTTTCCAGCCGAAGTTCATACAGCCGAGACAGATTTCACTGACTTTGACGCCGGTGCGTCCGAGGGGTTTGTAGTTCATTTGATCTCCTTACCGCTGAAAGAATAGAATTGTGGTGATTTCCCTTTACTCTTCTACGAAGAATTTCACGCTTTGCATCAGGTGATAATCCACATAAAGCTCAACGACGTATTCGCCAGGTGTAAAAACGAAGACGTTGCTGTACGCAAAGGTGATTTGCTTGACGGCGCTGCCAGTATCTTCGAGTTTCCAATCCGAAACCACCCGCAAGGACGGGTCTTCAAAACCGTTCACATAAACTTTCCAGATTTCGGATTGGCCGGTCTGCATCCCGCTATAATCGAATAGGATGACGACGTCGTTGGTGCCATTTGGAAAACTCTCGGTGATGTCGTAGCGTAAAAAGTTGCCTGCATCATCATCAATTTTCTCCCCGGCTTGCATGGATGGTACCATCGCATTCGAGGACAGGCCAGGAAGCTGGCCGGTGTATTCGAGAGATGCTGAGGCTTCTTTAATACCTCGAATGTATCCGAGGGCGTCGTTTTGTAGGTTGCTAAGGTCGGTCGAAATTACCGAAGCTGGGGGGGATTGTGTCCAGGCTTTGGGTGTGCCATTGAGGGTATCGAGCAGGCTTTCCAGGTCAGCAGCTCCGGCATCCAGGTAAAACCACAACGAAGAGGGAGGTTCTTGCCCGGCCGCGCGCGAGGCGCTGACCTGCCGGGCTGCTTCTTCCAATGCCCGGGTATACTCCACTTCTGCGTTGCCAAAACGCCCCGCGGCCAGCAATACCAGCCCCTGGTTCATCCGCAAGCCGATTAAGGTAGGGTCGCGCGTGAGGGCCTGCTGGTTGATCGAAACGGCATCGTCAAATTGTCCGAGCAGGTAATAGGTCCAACCGAGGTTCCAACCCAGGCTGGTATCATCGCGTCCAGCATCCAGCGCGGCTTCGTATCCCTGTGCAGCGTTGGTATAATCTCCCAGGTAAAAGTATGAATTGGCGCGCTCATACAAAGCGTTGGCATACTCCGGTTGGATGGAGAGGGCCTGGTCAAAATATTGAATAGCCTCCTGATCTCTCGCTTGATAGGCCATTCCTACCCCCTGGGCATAGGCTTCAATGGCAGCTTGTGGCAATTCGGGCAGGGGAGCAATGAGCAAATACGCCATCCATCCCAGGTTGAAAACGACCATAGATAACCCAACAAAAACAAATAACCAGCGCACCCAGCTTTTAAGAGAGTTGGATAATCCGTAAAGGGAAAGAGTGACGGCTAATAGCGTCAGTTGGATGACAAACGCGTTGGCAATATCATCCCAGGCGTTTCCTAATTCAGCCTGTGCAGTGAATTGCTCAGTCAGACGGGTAGAGTCAACGATGTACAAATCCGCTTCGTAACGAGCGGAGTCAGGCCAATTAACCGAAGTTTCATAATACGGGGGGCCGAGGAGAGGACTCAGGCTGGCAACCCGATCACGCAATTCGGTATACCGTTCGATGGCCAGTGTATCCCCTTCTTGTTCCGCGTGGATGATTTGCAGGTCAATTTCCCGCCACGTTTGGAAAGCTCCTTGCCAGTCGTAACTAAATTGGACCGCGCCTGTGACTCGTTTGGTCGTCGCTTGTAGCGACAGTTCTTGAGCCTGGCGATTGGCTTCAGCAGCCTGGTTTCCTGCGAAGGCTTGTAGGAAGGCGGTAGTCGCTGCAATGATGGTGACCGTCGCGATCAGGATCGAAACAAATGATTGAAAGCGGTCTTCTTGTGGGGATTCGTTGGACATTTAGAAGAAAAATTGGACGGCCAGACTCGCAACGATGCTGCCCAAGGTGAGCAAGATGCCCACCGCAGCGAAAAAAAACTTCGCGCGGTTGTTGGTGATTTCGGCGGCGTTGAAAAACCAGAAAGCGACTGCCAGCACAATCAACACCCCTGCGAATAACATTCCCTTCGTGCGTAAACTGTCGGAAAGTTGGAAATAAGAATCTGGATTTAGTTCATCCCTTTGAGCGGCTTCGGCCAATTCTTCATCGAACTCTCGCTGAGTATTGTAAGTCCCATCCGGGTTAAGATAGCGCGGGGGAAAGAAGTTATATTGCAACCCAGTCGCCATCCCCCATACTTGCCGCTGTAACTCGCCCAATGCAGTGATACGGTCAGCATCCGCTTCGGGTTTTAGAGACTCGTCATAGATCAGATTACCGAGTTCGTTATACCGGTAGTAAGTTGTGTATGCCCGGTAGTGCTCGTAAGTTGTGATTTCACTGAGCATAGTAGCTTCCTGTGCTTTGATGGATGCCGTTACTCCGTCAAAATCGGCATTCCCTGCCTGGTTTGCTGCGACAGAAGCCAGACACACTGCCGCCGCACCGAGGACAGTCACAACGGCAATCATTACGGAAGCGAAAGCTTTGAAACGCGCAGAGGACATAAGGTTTCAGATAAGTTCTATGGGGACATTCATATATTCCCCCTATTTTATCAGAGGAAAAAGAGCCTCGTCATGTAGTTTAATACCCTTCCGTTAAATCAACATTGTTAGGCATCTCCTCTCCCTGGGCATACACATTCAGCATCGCTGCCAGGGCAGTTGCCCAGGTTTCGTCCCGTTCGCGGACACCCCCGCCCCGGTGCGGGCTGAGGACAACGTTATCCAATTCTTGGAGGGGGTAATTGGACGGGAAGGTGTTTGTGCGGGTTTCTTCCCCTTTCGGATAATTCCACCACACATCCAGCCCGGCGGCGGCGAGTCGGCCGGATTTAAGGGCGTTATAAAGCGCGGCTTCGTCCACGATGGGGCCGCGCCCTACGTTGATGAGGATGGCATCGTTGGGGAGCAGGGCGAGTCCTTTTTCGCCGATCAGCCCTTTGGTTTCGTCCGTGAGGGGGAGAGTGATGATGAGGAAGTTTGCGCGGGGTAGGATTGTAGGGAGGGCAGAGGGAGGGTGGATTTCGTCGGCGAAGGGGCGCTGAAGCGCACCTGTACGAACCATCCCGATTACCTTCGTTCCAACGGCTTTCAATATTTGCCCCACGATTTGCCCGATGCTGCCATATCCCAAAATCAGCGCGGTTTTGCCGTGCAGGAGGAACGCGCGGTTAGGTTCGTAGCGAGGAGACCAGTCACCCGTGCGGAGTTTTTGATCGAGCGGGATGACGAATTTGGCGGCGGCGAAGAGCAGGGTGACGGCCATTTCCGCGGTTTGGTGGGCGTTGTAGTGCAGATTGTGGACGGCGATGTGGGGATATTCACACATCAGGGCGCGCGTTTCTTCTGGGACGCCCGCCCAGGGGATGATCAGCGCGCGGAGGCGGGGGAAGGCATCGAGCCACGCGCGGGTGGGCCTTCCACTGACGAGTAGGTGTGCCGCTCGGACCTGGGTGGGACCTGTGCTGAGTGCAACCGAAGCATAATCTCCCGTTGTAATATGAATGTCTGGGGAAAGGAGTCGGGCGAAGGTTTCCTGTTCGGTGGGGGATAAGGTCTGGATGAAATGGACGTAGAGGGGCATGTAGAACACAAATAACTTTGCCACAATCAGCAATAAACTGCGGGGCGCGTCAGCCCGAAGGAATCTTGATTAGACTGAACATGCCGCGCACCTGAATCGCTATTTCCGACAAATTCTACTATTCATGCATGATGATGGGAAGGTAGATTTGCTGGCCCGCCAGAGTCGCCGTGGGGGTGGGCGTAGGGGTGTTTGTCGGGGTAGGCGTATTTGTCGGGGTTGGCGATGGTGTCAGGGTTGGCGATGGTGTCAGGGTTGGGGATGGTGTCAGGGTTTTCGAATTGATAAATTGCTGGCCGTAAATTTCCACTTCGTTATTAACCAGTGCGCCAATCTCATCGTCCCCTTGCCAGACGATGAGGAGGGTGTTGCTAGTCGTACTGTAGGCTACAGCAGGTTTATCCGCAGTGAAAACAGGCGGATTATCGAAATCGGAATTGCCCATATCGCTCACCCGCTCATCTCCGCCAATGCTGTCTCCGGCATTGCGGTCGCCGTCAATTTGCTGGCTGAAAATCTCGAACGCGTCTTCGATGTTGAGATCATCATCGTCGCCGCGCCAGATCACAAGATAGACGTCTTGTGCAGAATCGTATGCCACACCGGGGTGGGAGGCCGTGAAATCGGTTGTGTTGCCTGCCGCCCCCATTTCGCTGATCTGAAAATCGTTATTTCCCACTTCCGCACCGGTCGCGCCATCCAGCCTTTGAGCGAACATTTCGTATGCCCGGACGCCGAGACTGGCGTTATTGCCCATCCAGACGATCAGATATTCGTTGTAAGTCGGGTTGTAC